>NZ_KV817581.1:47104-48174 GCF_001814685.1 Prevotella sp. HMSC077E09
TGTTGTCAAAACTATATATCGTCAAAATAATCTAGCAATAAAACTATCTATCAATAAAACTATCTATCGACACTTCGACATCTCGATTTGTCGAACTATCGAATTATCGATAAAACAACAAAATAATAAAAGGAACGAGCCGGCACCTCATCTCATTACCGTAATAACACAGACGGATTTCCTTTGTTTTTCTATTGCTTTCTCTCTATTTCCCTGCTTATCCTCATTTCTTGCAGCGGTGCTTCCGAGGGTTTACTTTTGCACCCGAGAAGTACGGCAATGGACTGCATAACAGTTTGTTTGCTGAGTAACAATAAAGTAATCAAAACAAAATTAAGGCAATGAAACTCATTATCATCGACCGCAAAGCGTGGGAGCGACACCACTCCGAATTTGCAAACTTTATCCACAGTATCGAACAACTCATCGGCAATCCGCCCGAAACGGACGAATGGCTCGACAACGAAGCCGTGTGCAAGCGTTTGGGCATCAGCAAACGTACCCTGCAATCATACAGAGATACGGGAAAAATCCCTTTCTCAATGATTGGACACAAGTGCTATTACAAGGAGAGCGACATCACGGAGTTATTGAACGCAAACATTGAATGAATGAACTATGGCGGAGAATGAAATCATTACGCAGGAAGACCCTCAGATGCAGTTGTTTTCACAACTGATGGAAGGAATATTGAAGAAATTGGAGCGTTATTGCGCCACAGCCCGTCCGATGTTGGGCGGAGAGGTTTACCTCACTGGCGAGGAGGTTTGCAGCCAATTACGGCTCAGTACACGCACTCTCCAAGAGTACAGAAATGCAGGAATACTTCCTTTCTACAAAATCGGAGGGAAGATACTTTACAAACAGAGCGACATACAAACAATGCTTGAAAGGCATTATAACGCAATACCCAAGAAATTATGGCAAGAATAGATGAACAAAGGAAACAACGTCTGGAACAAGCCCTTCGAGATATGGGCAATTATGGCGTTAAGCTCCGTAAGCCCGAAGAGTTGCCCGATTTTGACCAGCCGATAGATTATGAAGAGGAAAAGAAAAGATTTGAGCCT
>NZ_KV817582.1:0-3491 GCF_001814685.1 Prevotella sp. HMSC077E09
TTTCCCGAAAACTGATGATTTACTCTCGTATCTGAATGAATTTCCCGAAAAGCGAAGAAAAGACCATCTCTCTACTCAGAAACGAGTTTTGAAATGGTCTTTTCTTATTGGTTTGTTTTAGGTAAGACTTTCAAAAAGGCATTTGTATTTTACAACAGCCTTTCTTTAAATAAAGTTGTTCTTATTTATTCGATAACAACGAGCGGGTCTTCTTCAAGCACGGTTTGGCCGACCTTGACACAGATTGCAGTAATTTTTCCGTCTTTTTCAGCTTCGATGTTATTGGCCATCTTCATAGCCTCAAGTACGACGACTGCATCTCCGGCCTTTACTTCCTGACCTACTTCTACGTTGATAGCTGTAATCGTGCCTGGAAGCGGAGCCTTGACAGCGTTGTTGGTATTGACATTGGCGGCGGGAGCAGCCTCTGACTCTTCGGTCTGGGCAGGTTTACCCAATACGACTTTCTTCTTCTCCGGTTCTGCTTCTTTCTCCATCTGAACCTTGAAATCGTCGCCATTTACAGTTACATGGGCAACATTATTCTCGTCTATTTCACCGATGGTTACGTTGTATTCCTTACCATCGATTGTATATTTAAACTCTTTCATATTCTGTTATGGTTTTTTGGTTAATGACAGGAACTTGGCATTCCATAGCGTATGGTGTGGCTCAATCGTGATTTTGCCAGGTTCATAGTCGTGTACATTATTGCCTTCAAACTCATAGAGTGCCATGGCAATAGCCGCATATATATTCTTATCCATCGTTTGTTACGTTATTGTTTTTCGTTTTCAACCCGGATTACATGGGCATGCAGGCATGCTTCTTGGCAGGAATATTCTGGCGCTTGGTTGCGAGTTGAGCCAGACCACGACAAATGCGGAAGCGCGTGTTACGTGGTTCGATGACATCATCAATATAACCATACTGGGCAGCCTGATATGGATTGGCAAATGTCTCGGTGTAATCTTCCTCCTTTTCAGCAAGGAAAGCCTTGACATCTCCACCTTCTTCTTTGATTTTCTTCGCTTCCTTACCACAGAGAATTGCTACGGCACCGCTTGCACCCATTACAGCAATCTCGGCTGATGGCCATGCGAAGTTGAGGTCGGAACGGAGTTGTTTGCAGCCCATCACAATGTGTGAACCGCCATAGCTCTTGCGGAGATTGATTGTAATCTTTGGAACTGTGGCTTCACCATAAGCGTAGAGCAACTGTGCTCCATGCAGAATGACAGCGTTATATTCCTGTCCCGTACCCGGCAGGAAGCCCGGAACGTCTACCAAACTGACGATTGGAATGTTGAAAGCATCGCAGAAACGTACGAAGCGTGCACCCTTGCGGCTGGCATTAACGTCTAGAACACCGGCATAAGCTGCAGGTTGGTTGGCAACAATGCCTACGCTCTGGCCGTTGAAACGTGCAAAGCCCGTGATGATATTCTTAGCAAACTTAGGCTGAATTTCAAAGAATTCTCCGTTGTCAACAACAGCGCTGATGACCTTATACATATCGTATGCCTGGTTGGGATCCTCCGGAATAATTTCGTTGAGCAGGTCTTCCTTGCGGTCGATGGGGTCGTCGCACTCAACACGAGGAGCATTTTCGGTGTTGTTGGAAGGGATGTAAGAGAGGAGTGTCTTGATGAGTTCCATGCACTCTTCTTCGGTCTTTGCCGTGAAATGTGTAACACCACTCTTGCTTGCATGAACGCTTGCACCACCTAAGTGCTCGGCATCGATTTCTTCTCCCGTAACAGTTTTAACAACCTTCGGCCCTGTCAGGAACATGTAAGAAGTTCCTTCTGTCATGATAGTGAAGTCGGTCAGTGCCGGAGAATATACAGCACCACCGGCGCATGGCCCCATGATTGCACTGATCTGAGGGATTACACCGCTGGCAAGAATATTGCGTTCGAAGATTTCACCAAAGCCTGCCAATGCAGAAATACCTTCTTGAATTCGTGCACCACCAGAGTCATTCATGCCGATAACGGGCGCTCCCATCTTCATTGCCATGTCCATGACTTTACAGATTTTCTGCGCCATTGTTTCAGACAAGGAACCGCCATTGACTGTAAAATCCTGTGCATAAAGATAAACCAAGCGACCATTGACGGTTGCAGAACCAGCAACAACACCATCGCCTAAGAATTGCTTCTTTTCCATGCCGAAGTTGTGGCAACGGTGCAGTTTGAACATATCATATTCCTCGAAGCTGCCTTCGTCAACTAACATTTCGATACGTTCGCGCGCAGTATATTTACCACGTTCGTGCTGCTTGTCGATAGCTTTCTGACCACCGCCAAGGCGTGCCTCTTCGCGTTTTGCAATAAGCTGCTTGATTTTTTCTACTTGCTTACTCATAAGTTTTTATCAATTAATTTTTTATAGTCATAATGCAAAAAAGGTAACCAAATTCTGATTACGCAATAGTTCTGCCTGCAAAGGTAGTAAAAAAAATAAAAAGGGAAAAAGTAGAATGGTTAAAAAGCAAAAAATACCAACATTGCGTTGTACCACTCTCTGTTGGTCTGCGTGCTTAGTCATAACAAAATCATTCGTGACTCGGCAGGTCTGTTGGTTTATGCCTCTATATTAAAGGTATTACAGAGAGAAAGCCCGTCGTCGGTCGACGAAATGCAGAAAATGCAGGAAAACGCTCGTCGTCGGCCGACGAAATGCAGAAAATGCAGGAAAATGCCCATCGTCGGTCGACGAAACGCGAAAATCGCAGAAAGAAGCCCGTCGTCGGTCGACGAAATGCGAAAATCGCGAAAAAACATCCGTCGTCGGTCGACGAAATGCAGGATTTACTGAAAATCATTCGTCATCCATGGATGAAAATGAAAAAGAGGCAAAAAATGCCCGTTATCCGTGGATGAAAGTGGAAAAATGGTAAAAATCATTTGTCATCCGTGGATGAAAGCGAAAAAGAGACAAAAGATGCCTTTCATCCATGGATGAAAGTGAGAAAACACTGAAAATCGGCTTTCGGCCATGGCCGAAGAGTAGAAAACAGCAAAAAGAGCGTTTCGGCCGTGGCCGAAAAACGAAAAACGGCGAAAACTACATTTCGGTCGCGGCAGAAAGCTTAAAAATGAAAAAAACTGCGTTTCGGCCACGGCCGAAATTGAAAAAACGCTGAAAATCACATTTCCAACCCCTTGGAAGCAGAAAAAATGCCTCAAAACAGCTTTCTCGCCCTACGGGAAACATAAAAACAGCCTCAAAACGACTTTACCACCCTACGGGAAACATAAAAATAGCCTCAAAACGGCTTTCTCGCCCTACGAGAAATGCAAAAACAGCCTCAAAACGGCTTTCTCGCCCTGCGGGAAACATAAAAATAGCCTCAAAACGGCTTTAACGCCCTACGGGAAATGCAAAAACAGCCTCAAAACGACTTTAACGCCCTACGGGAAACACAAAAACAGCCTCAAAACGGTTTTACCGCCCTACGGGAAATGCAAAAACACCCTCAAAAT
>NZ_KV817582.1:3591-48413 GCF_001814685.1 Prevotella sp. HMSC077E09
ACGGGAAATGCAAAAACACCCTCAAAATGGCTTTCCCGCCCTACGGGAAAGCAGAAAAATTGATGCTTAAACAGACTTCACGTGTCTATAGTTTTCTCAATGCAGCCAGCAATGCTTGGTTTTCTGTTTTCGTACCGATAGTGATGCGGAGACAGTTTTCACAATGTTCAATGTGTGCGCAGTTATGCACTGCAATACCTTGATGAAGCAAGTAATCATATATGGCTTGTGCATCAATCATCTGTGCCAAGAAGAAGTTTGCTTCCGTAGGATAGACTTTTTTACAGCAAGGAAGAGCCTGGAAAGCTGACAGCATTCTCGCGCGTTCTTGTTGGATGAGACTTACCCGTTTGGCAGTTTCAAAAGGATCTTTCAGTGCTTCAATAGCTTGCTGTTGGGTCAATGCGTTTATGTTGTTGGGCATAGCAACTTTATTGAACAAATCTATAATGGGCTTATCGGCAAAGACCATGCCTAACCGGATAGCGGCTAATCCCCAGGCGTGGCTCATCGTGTTGAGTACTATGAGGTTTGGATATTGCGCCAGTTCCTTGACGAATGAAGGGCTGTTTGCAAAGTCAATATAGGCTTCATCGATGATGACAATGCCTTGGAAAGAATAGAGAACTTGTTTAATTACGGTATGGTCTATCGTGTTTCCCGTAGGATTATTGGGTGAACAAATGCATATTAATTTAGTGTGTTCATTGCAGGCATCGAGTAGGTTGTCGGCCGTTGTTTGATAATGCTCGTCAAGCAGGACAGAACGATAATCAATATTATTGAGTTCAGCACATCGTCTGTACATATCGTAAGTAGGAGAAATGGCAACGACATTGTCGACCCCAGGCTCGCAAAAGATGCGGAAAGTCATGTCGATAGCCTCATTGCTTCCATTGCTCAAAAAGATATTGGCAGCAGGAACGCCTTTTACGGATGAAATCAACAGTTTAAGTTCCTGTTGTTGTGGAGTGGGATAGCGGTTGAATGGCTTGTTATATGGGTTTTCATTTGCGTTCAGGAGCAGCATGTCCTGCTTTTCTGAATGCTCGCTTTCAATAGCAGTATAGGAAGGTAAATTCCATATATTCTGGCGGCAGAGTGCTTTAATTTCTTTCATGATTCGCTGTTTTTAATGTGTTGATGTCACGAAATAGAGGCCGCATCATATAGATGCTGAAAGCCTGACGTGAGTATTGATAATTCCTTTTATAACAGGAATTACCGTGCAAAAATATGCTTTTTAACGGATATTTCCAAATTATGTTGTAATTTTGTGACCACAGGCTGTCATGCCTTCTGTATTATTGAGAACGTATCAACGCTTATGCGCCATTTATATGCTTTATGCCTTAGAGGATTGCTGATGCTTGTGTTGTTGGCTTCCTGTAAAGAACGAAAAGAAAAGATAGTGACTCCTTGGGGCGAGGTTATCGGTGAGGGTGACTCTCTGCCCAAGCAGGGAAACTTTACACTTTCGGATATTCTGAGTAACGGAGAGCTTATAGTGCTCACCATGTCTGGCCCCGAAACCTACTATGATTATCATGGTAGAGGCATGGGGCTTCAATATCTTTTGGCAGAGAAGTTCGCCCAGAAAATGGGAGTCTCGCTTCGAGTAGAGGTCTGCAAGGATACCATGGAGATGGTGAGAAGATTACAGGCTGGCGATGGAGACCTCATCGCTTTCCCTTTACCGCGACGCTATAAGAATGTAGAGTATTGCGGTGTAAAGATAGATTCTTTGCATGCACAATGGGCTGTGCAATTGGATAACACGGAATTAGCAGACTCACTGAACCATTGGTTTCGTCCGCAGATGATAGCCGCACTGAAGAAAGAAGAAAATTTCTTGCTTTCTACGCGTAGCGTGACACGTCATGTTTATTCGCCGATGTTGAATAGATCGGAAGGCATCATCTCCCGTTGGGATCCTTATTTCAGGCAGTATGCACCTATGGCAGGCTGGGATTGGCGCCTAATGGCGGCTCAATGTTATCAGGAGTCAACGTTTGATCCGCAGGCACATTCATGGGCAGGAGCCTGTGGACTGATGCAGATTATGCCACGGACAGCAGACCATCTGGGGTTGTCGCGTACAGAAATATATGATCCCGAACGGAATATAGCTGCAGCTGCCAAGTATATTTATGAATTGTCTAAACACTTTTCTGATGTTTCTAATCCGATAGAACGGAGCTATTATGTATTGGCCAGTTACAATGGAGGCTACTTCCATATTCGAGATGCCATGGCTTTGGCACGTAAATATGGGCGCAATCCTTATTCTTGGAGTGATGTTCGGGAGTTTGTCTTGCGGCTGAGCACTCCGCCTTATTATAATGATCCAGTGGTGAAGTATGGTTATATGCGTGGTCATGAAACAGTAGATTATGTCAGCCGTATCGTGGACAGGTGGGCGCAATACCGTGGCTTTGCACATTCTACAGGAGGGGGATTTACGGGGGATAGTTTCAAAGGCTTCGGTGGAGGACTTGATAATATGGCACCGTCGCGCGCCAAGCATCGTAACCGTTTTAAGATTTAACTTCCAATCTTTCCCAAGTTTGGGATACTGAATAGGAACTATTATGAGCAAAGATGTATTCCCTGTTAGTGTAATCCATATCAGTTTGCCCTGTAATTTGACAGAGATTACGCTGCTTTTTGACTCAAATCACACGGTGAAATGACTTAAATTGTGAGGTGATTCAATACAAATTACAATGCCATGTCATGGAACCTTATTTTATTTTATCCTAAACAGGGGACGGTCTTAGCTGATATTTTTTGAATGAGAATTATTTATTAATTATGTGAGTCGGTATATGAAAGTAGCTGAAAAAGTTGTAGGGGTGGAATCTTTTTCATAACTTTACATATGAGTTCCCTTTCAGATAGAGGGACTTGTTTGAGTAAAAACGTATCTTTTTAATCGCAAATAGAAAGTATGAATAGTACGATTGCTTTTTTGCTTGGTGGGCTGCTGTTGCTTGTTTGGGTGGGCATATTACTGGTCTTCAAAGAGTTTTGTTTAGACAAGATAAAGAGTGGAGTTTGGAAATATTCGCTGGGAATGATGTTTGCCTATGGGATATTACTCTTGCTTTATGTGGCTTCGGAACATTATTTATCCCTAAAAACACTTTTACTCAACTGGTATATTGGACGTATTCCTGGCGGAATCATCTTGATTCTTGTCCCTGCCTGTTATTCTATCTTCCTTATAGGAAAAGGCTACTTTAAGGAAGGAGGCGAGAAAGCTTCCTTTAAGTGGAAATTAAAGATGATGGTGTCTGTTTTCTTAAATAGTTTTCTGGCATTATTCGGGCTGATGTTCTTTTCTTTCCTCCAGCGAGGCGGTAGTTTTTCGGAGTTAGTAGCACTTATTCAAGAGGCTGCACTGTCAATCAATTGGAGCTGGATGCTTGATTTCGTGGCTTGCTGTGGACTTATCGTGTTGATTGTGTGGCTCGACCATAAGAAGCACTCTTCAAAGTCTAAGCATAAAGGGTAAATAAAATATGAAACCTTTCGCGGATAGGTTCTTCGGAAAGCTTTTGCAGACAGGAGATATGCCGAACTCATGTATTAATTATTCAGCTACCTCTATAAAAATGAGATAGCTGAATAATTGTTTTGTGTATATACAAAGATTTTACTTCTTGCTTTCTTTTTCTCCGATGATACCATGGCGGTAGGCATAGAGAAGTTCTTCAAGGTCTTCAATCTGTTTCTTGAGTTCCATGCCCTTGTCGGTATCGGCAACAAGCATTCTGTGACTGCTCATCTCAACAATCTGGGTTGTAGACTTGATATCTGTTCCACGCTGAACGGCATCGGCTGCACTCGTGAAAGGTTCGTGCTGTACAAGTTGAAAACCGCGGCTGTGATAAACCAATGTGTACCCGGCGATGCCCGTTTCTTTGTGGTAGGCCTGGGAAAAACCGCCATCGATGACCATCAGTTTTCCCGAAGCTTTAATGGGGTTCTCACCATTGGCTACATGCACGGGCACATGTCCGTTGATGATATGTCGGTTGGCTCCCTTCACACCGAAAGCATCAAGGATATAGTCTACAATCTTTTCATTGTCACGCAATAGGAAATAGTTCCCTTTTTCTTCTTTGTGGGTAGATTTGTCGGCAATGAAATAGCGTTCAAAGGTAGCCATTTTATTCTTGTCGAAAAGGGGACTGTTTGGGCCACACCAAAGGTAAATGAAGTAGTCAATGGCATATTTTCTTTCTTCCAATGTACTGTCGTCTTGGAAAGCCGCGCGTATGAGCATGCCTGTCTGTTGCATGAGTTCACGCCCTTTATATTTTCTTCCAGGTTCAATTTCAACTTCTTTCAATGTTCCATCATCGTTAAGAGGAATTGAGGCGTGGAACAGTAGGTTGTCATTGCGAATGGCATACATGCATCCATGTTGTAGCATGAGACGGATATGTTTGTGGAGTTTCTCACTGACCCGGAAGGAATGATGCAGTTTTCCCATCAAGGTTTTCTCTTCGAATGTGAGTGCGCAGGGATGCTTGGGATCAATCGTCGGGAAGTTACAGCTCGTCAGAGGATACTCCTTCCCGTCAAGCAATATCGTACCTTTTTCGTAGTTTATCATCTTGAAAAGTTCACGGTCTTGCATTTTCCACTCGGGATGAGCTTCAAAGAGTTGGGCTTCTTCCTTGAATTGTATGACGGCAATAGCCTTATGCATCTGGGCTGTCAGGCGGAGTGTTTTCTCATCCACCTGCTTTGCTCCGCCACTGAGACGCGGCATGAACTCCTCACAGGGATCGTCCTTGTAGACTTCCATGGCGAATGTGGCTAATGGGACGAGATTGATGCCATATCCTTCTTCGAGGGTTGTGAGATTGGCATAGCGCAGACTCAGACGGATGACATTACAGATACAGGCATCATTTCCTGCGCAAGCCCCCATCCAGAGAATATCGTGATTACCCCATTGTATGTCCCAACTATGGTAGCCAGCCATGGTGTCCATGATGATATGTGCACCCGGGCCACGGTCATAAATATCGCCCAGAATATGCAGTTGGTCGATAGCCAATCTTTGGATAACGTTACATATGGCAATGATGAAGTCATCTGCACGCCCTGTCGAAATGATGGTATCAACGATTACGTTGACATAAGCAGTCTTGTTTGAATTGTTCTCGGTGTGTTCATGCAGCAATTCCTGTATGATATAAGAAAAGTCGGCAGGTAGAGACTTCCTTACTTTTGAGCGTGTGTATTTGCTGGAAACTGTCCGGCAGACAGCTACGAGTTGATGAAGCGTGATGTGATACCAGTCGTTGATATCCTCTTCTGTGACTTTGACTAATTCGAGTTTCTGTTCTGGATAGTAAATAAGTGAGCAGAGTTCCCGTTTTTCTTGTTCGCGAAGAGTGTTTCCGAAGAGTTCGTTCACTTTTCGTTTGATATTTCCAGATGCATTTTTCAATACATGCTGAAAAGCTTCATATTCACCATGTATGTCGGCCAGAAAATGTTCAGTGCCCTTGGGTAGGTTGAGAATGGCCTGCAGGTTGATGATTTCTGTACTTGCATTAGCTATTGTTGGAAAAGTATTGGCCAACAATTGCAGATAACGCATATCTTTTTCAATGTTGTATTTCTTCATAATGTTGCTGAGTTGATATGTTTAGTTAAACGACCATTTGTGGCGGGGATGGGCATGAAGCCCTCCGTGAGTTGTGATTTTTTTTCCATGACAGTCTCTAAACCGGAGACAAATCTATAAAGCTTAAGTTCTTTGAGAATAGTCCCTAATTTATCTTCGTCATAATCTGCAGTGAGCATCAGTTGACTTTGAGCATCCATATCTTGTTGGAGAATTTGACGGCGACCGTATTTATAATGCAGATAGAGAAAACCTTTGAGCACAGCATGCATGATTTCATCGTCGATAGGAGTTTTCAGTTTTGTGATACTGGTATCGATATCAGCTTTAACCTGTTCATCATGTTGTTTCAGGATTTGCTGGTATAACTGTTGCAATTCACTATTGAAGAGCGTCTGTGTGGTATCAACAGTAACAGCCGGATTCTTCATCAGGATGACATTGGCATCGGAATATCTTTTCTTGATATAGTCGTATTCGGCTTTGCCTGTGGTGTGTATGAACAGTTGCTTGGCAAGTGGGTGATTAATAGGTTTCTCACTCCATGGTGCAATCTCAGACAATGGAGAATATAAAATGGGAATGCGTTTCTTCTTTGCACAACGGATTTTTTCTACAACCTCATATGAAGGCCTTCCCAAAACGTGCAGAAGATCATATTTTTGGTCATCCGCCAACGTTGCTTGATTGGCTTCCCATGCCTTTTGCAATACTTCTATGAATGCAGTCTGTTGTCTATTCGCTTCAAGCGGGGGATGAAAAAATCTGATGCGCATATTGTTGTCTATAATTTATGACTTGTGAAATCACTTTTGTCAGCGTGTATATAGCAGAACTTATATCTGAGGTTTCGCCATAACAATAGCATCTCAAGGAAGAACATGCTTCCTTTCCCGAGGTTTTCGTCAAGGTGAGAAATGGCTTTGGAGGCAAGGATTGTGCGTCCGATAATAAGGAGTAATAGAGAAAAGAATGCGCATCCGAGCAATATCCAGTTCTGTATAATGCCAGCAAAAACGCCGCATGCAAGGGAAGCAAGGAAACTGAGATGTAGTGTCATATTTTCAAAGAAGGTACAAAGGCGATTTCCCATATAGCCTTTGAGTAATGGCCTGGAAGCGCGAAAATAGATTTCACGGTTGTACCATGTCTTTCTGCTTGGCTCTTCTTCATACAGCCATGAACTTCTACGAATATCAATGCGTGTGGCATTGTTTCGCCCATATTTGTTGGCAAGGAAATCGTATTCGCCGCGGATCAATTGCAGATTGCCACGGAAGCCTTCTCCTTTCATAAAGTGACTCTTTCGGAATGCGATATTCTGGCAGTTGGTTGCCCATGTTTTTCCACGCTGGCCGGCACGTAAGTATTTGTTGGCTTTAAGTGCATGTTCAAAGCGCCAGATGGCCGGAGTCTTATTGTCGAGAGCCACGTAGCCCATGACAAAGTCTGTGTCGTCTGTCATGTTTTGTCCCCATGAAGCCAACCAAGATTCATCAGCAGGCCTACAGGTTGGATCGGTAATGGATATCCAATCAGTCTTGGCGGCTTTTACACCAAGCGTAATAGCTAATTTTATACGGCTCATATAGCGTGAAGAATCGGGCAGATAGGTAGCATATAGATTATTATACTCACTCATCAGCCATTTCATGAGGTCTTCTGTCTCGTGATCACCTTTATCGGCCACAACTATCACTTGATAGCTACCTGCATATTGCTGACGTAAGAATATTGGTAGATTGCGTTGTAGTTCTGAGAAATTGTCGTGTGTGGGGATGATGATGCTGATGGGAGGAAGTTCTGTTTCTATATTTTCTCTGTTCTGTGACTTGATTTTGCACCGAAAAGGACTGGTCAGCAATGCGATGATTGCCAACAAGATAATGGAAAATCCTAAAATTAATGTAAGTTGATCTATTATCATAAATTTATTCTCGTATCACGTCAGAAGAATTATAAATCCTCTGTAGTATATCCTTTGGGAAGTTTTCGGCAATTGTATTGGCTGGCCATAATCTCACCATAAGCACCAGCACTTCGGATGGCAAGTAGATCTCCGCGGTATGTTTTGTTCAATAGAATACCCTTGGCAAAGACATCACTGGTCTCACATATGGGCCCCACAACATCATAAATCTCGGTAGGCCTATTACTACTGATATTTTCTATTTTATGAACAGCCTGATAGAGAGCTGGTCGTATAAGCTCTGTCATACCAGCATCAACGATAGCAAATTGCTTAGTATCTCCCTGTTTCACATAGAGTGTTCGGGTAATGAGACTTCCACATTGTCCAACGACTGCACGCCCCAATTCGAAATGTAGCTGTTGTCCATGCCGAAGTTTCAAGTATTTGGCATAAGTGTCGAAATAGGCTTTGAAATCGGGGATAGCTGATTTGTCTGGGTGTTCATAGTCAATGCCTAATCCACCCCCGACATTAATGTGTCTGACGGATATACCATGTTTTTCCAATTGGTTTTGTAAATCATTGATGCGTCTGCAAAGTGCAACGAAGTCGGACATGTCAAGAATTTGACTTCCGATATGGAAGTGTAGACCTATGAATTTTACATGTCTCATATGTAAAGCATGATTGATGATGCTCTCCATATCACGCATGGCAATGCCAAATTTATTTTCAGCCAAGCCTGTCGTAATGTTTGAATGGGTGTGTGCTCCTACATCTGGATTTATTCTGAAAGCTACATTGGCCACCTTTCCTTTAGTCCCAGCCAGTTCATTGATGACTTCCAATTCTGGAATACTTTCTACATTGAAGCAGAATATTTCATTATCGAGTCCAAGATTGATTTCCCAATCGCTTTTGCCCACGCCAGCATAGACAATTTCAGAGGCAGGGAAGCCTGCCTCAAGTGCAGTATTAATTTCGCCTCCGCTGACACAGTCAGCCCCGAGACCAGCCTCATGAATGATTTTGAGAAGCTTGGTGTTGGCATTTGCCTTGATAGCATAGTGTACGACGTAGTTGCTGTGTTTGTTGGCTTTGGTCTTGATCTCTGTCAAAGTTCTTCGCAGTAACTCCGTATCGTAGTAGTAGAAAGGCGTTGATAACCTCTGAAACTTCTCAATATTGAAAATTCCTTTCGTCATGAATGCTTCTATTTGTTGGCAAAGAGGATTGCACTTAAGCTTTGAAGAGCTTGCTTTTTGTCTGCTTCTCTAATCAGGAATGAGATGTTATGATTGCTTCCACCATATGAAATCATACGCACGGGGATATTCTTCATAGCATCAAGAGCTTGGCTTTCGAAGCCAAGGTTGTTCCAATCAAGATCGCCTACAACACAGATAATGCACATGTCTGTGTCGACAGTCACCGTGCCGTACTTCTTTAGTTCATTAACGATTTCGTCCAAATGCGTATTGTTGTCTATGCTCATAGATACACCAACTTCACTGGTGGTAATCATATCAATAGGGGTCTGATAGCTTTCGAAAATCTCAAATATTTTTCGAAGGAAACCTGTTGCCAATAACATTCGGCTACTCTTTATCTTCACTGCAGTAATATTATCTTTAGCAGCTACGGCCTTGAATTTTCCTTTGATAACAACGTTATTGATAAGTGTTCCTTCGGCTTTAGGATCCATGGTGTTCTTTAATCTCACGGGGATATTGGCATACTTTGCAGGCAGGACGCAAGTAGGGTGGAGGATTTTAGCACCAAAATAGGCAAGTTCTGCAGCTTCGTCAAAGTTCAATTGGTGGAGTGCTTCCGTATCTTCAACAACCCTCGGGTCGTTGTTGTGCATGCCGTCAATATCCGTCCATATCTGAATTTCCTCTGCAGGAAGCGCAGCACCAACCAAAGAGGCAGTATAGTCACTTCCTCCACGTAGTAGGTTGTCAATCTCACCATAGGCATTACGGCAGATGAAACCCTGAGTAAGATAGATTTGATATCCTTCATTGGCTTTCATGATTTCAGATAGCTTTTCCTTGATGATCTGCAGGTCAGGTTCTCCATTCTTGTCAGTTCGCATAAAGTCGAGAGCATTGAGCAATACGGCTTTGACATCATTCTCTTGCAGGTAGTTTACCACCATGTTTGTGCTCATGATTTCTCCCTGAGCGACAATGCTTTTCTCTTCAAAACTCGTAAAGAGATTTTTGGTGAACGAGCGCAGATAATCAAATTCATCATGTAGGAATTCACGTGTCTTTTGCTTGTAGACTTCAGTAGTATAAAGTTCCTCAACATGGAGCATGTATTTATTTTCAAGGCAGTTGATTATCTCGTTTGCACCGTCAGGGTTTTTCTTGTAGAGATAGTTAGATATTTCGACAAGAGAGTTTGTTGTGCCGCTCATGGCCGAGAGGACAATAAATGTGGGCTCACCAGTTTCTGTTATGAGAGAAGATACTTCCTTTATCCGTTTTGGCGAACCAACGGAAGTGCCTCCAAATTTCATTACTTTCATGATAGTAATATATTTGATTTTAGAGTTTTACGTTTGTTTTATTGGTCATTGTATGCTGCATCTTCACTGAGATCCATTTTGTTGTATTCAGTGGTCACATCATTAATTACACCATTTTTGCATCTGTAGACAATGCCAGGATACTTGTTGAGCATTGGAATATTGTGTGTGGTTATGACGACGGCCGTGCCTGTTGTCGTGATGTTTTTCAGCAGGCTAATAATCTTGCAGGCGGTCTCTGGGTCAAGATTTCCTGTAGGTTCGTCTGCGATGATGATTTTAGGCTTATTCAGAATGGCACGTGCAATGGCCACACGTTGTTGTTCCCCTCCTGAAAGTTCATGAGGCAGTTTATCTATTTTATCGAGCATGCCGACATCGGTTAACACACTTTCAATACGCTCATTGATTTCTTTGTTATCTTTCCAACCAGTAGATTTCAACACGAACTCCAGGTTTTTACGTACAGATTTTTCGTGTAGAAGCTTGAAATCTTGGAAGATAATCCCCATTTCTCGGCGCAGTGCAGGTATGTCACGGCGTTTCAAGGTGATTATATCACGGCCAAGCACTTCGGCTTTCTCTCCTTCCTTACCATCTTCATGGTAGATGTCAAGTTCACAATAGAAAGTTTTGAGTAGACTCGATTTTCCCGAGCCGACTGTACCGATGATATACATGAACTCACCTTCGTCAACGTGAAAGTCTACATTTTTGAGAATCAGACAGTCACCTTGATATATATCTATGTTTTTATAATCTATCAGACTCATTTTATTATTGTTGCTTTATTTTATCATGTAATCTTGTGTGTCTTTTAATCTTGTAACCTATGAAAAGATAATTGTCTTGTTGTGGTAAACCAGTATCTTTCGTTCAATATGCTTTGTCACAGCACGGCTTAATACAATCTTTTCTAAATCTTTTCCTTTCAGCACAAGACTTTCGGGGGTATCTTTATGGGAAATACGTGTGACATTTTGGTCAATAATTGGTCCTGCATCAAGTTCTGCCGTGACATAGTGGCTTGTGGCCCCGATAATCTTGACACCCCGTTCCCAAGCTTGATGATATGGCTTAGCGCCTACAAAAGCAGGAAGGAATGAATGGTGAATATTGATGATATGATTTGGATAGCTTTTAATCATATCATTACTGATGATTTGCATGTAGCGTGCCAAAACAATAAATGTCACCCGTTCCTTCTTCAGAAGTTCCATCTCTGCAGCTTCCACTTCGGCCTTGTTGCTGTGGTCTTTCTTGATAGACCAGACATAATAAGGAATGCCGAACTGCTTAGCAACATAACTCAAATCTTCGTGGTTGCTCACGATACATGGAATCTCTACATTCCATTCACCAGCCTTGTAGCGTGCCAAAAGATCGTATAAACAATGACTCATCTTGCTGACAAAGATAGCCATGCGTGGCTTCTCATCATTAAAATAAAGATTGAAATTCATGTTGTAGCGTACTTTGTAGAGCGTGTTTATGATATCCTCAATCTTCTCTCTTGGTATCATGAAATTCTCCAAATCCCATTCCAATCGCATAAAAAACATGCTGTCCTCACAATCAACATATTGGTCAAGATAGACAATATTGCCATGATTGTCTGTGATAAACTTGGTTATCTCACTGATGATACCTTGTTCATCGGGGCAGTGGAGTAGTAGTATCGCTGTTGGTTTCATACTTGATATTTTCAATTATGCCGGGATATCCTTTTCCCTTGTTACAATATGCAAAGATAGATATTTTAATCAAGAAAGAAGAAGATACCTATTGTTTTTATTACATGAGCAGAAAAGTATGGCCTCAATGTAGTTCTGTAGTATCGAATATGTCACGTGGCAGAATAAAGAATTTGAAAGAGATTGTTCTGGCTGACCCTATCAAGTTGGTTGGCAGTTCTCCTATAGGAGCAGCAATGAAAATGTATGATACAGTTCCTTTTTCAATCTCTTTGTCATTATAGAAATATCTGGGGCTTAATGTAATATTCTGTGAACAGTAGTGAATTGAAAATATTACATTAAGCCCGGATTTTTTGGAATAAGGAATATGGAATTGTTGATTATACGTCAAAGCAATTCCTTATCAAGAATCATTTTTTTACGTTGGCCTGCTGCAGACCGTAGTTTTTCTTCTTGTCGATGAAAAGTAAGGCTGAGGCCACGATGATGGCCGCCGTGCCGCAACCGATGAAGAAGGTTTCCATGCCCGTGAATGTGGGGTCAGCCTTGTTGATTTTGCCAATGGCCATTGGGACGAGACTCAGCCCGATGTTCTGGATGTAGAAGATGATGGCATAGGCTGAACCTAACAGTTTCATTGGAATAATCTTCGGGACACTTGGCCACATGGCCGATGGAACCAAGGAAAAAGCTATGCCCAGAACAATCATCATGATGACGGCAAACCAACCGACCGGCAGGATGTGGAGCATGAAAATGACGTGTACAAGGGTCAGCATCACACTACCGATAAGCATGAGCGTTGCTCCTTTCCCGATGCGGTCGTAGATAGTGCCGAAGAGAGGGGTAAGGATGATTGTTCCGAGAGGAATGGCACCGGGCAGAGAGCCAGCAAGACTGCTCGGTACGCCATAATTCTCGACCATCAATTTCGTAGCGAATTTAAGGAATGGAAACACACCGCTGTAGAACATCAGACAGAGTAGGGTGATGCACCAGAAGCCGGGGTTGGTGAAAATAAACTTCAAATCGGCAAAGTGGAAGCCCTCGTCCTCGGCGGGTTCACTCTGTGCTGATGCTTCGGTGGAGGCGTCGAGTTTCTTGTCCATTACGGTGTACACGATGAAGGCTAAGAAGCCTGCAATCAACAGTACGAGCCCCAAGAGAATCGGAGCACTGACATGGTTGCCGAAAGCTTTGGCGAGCGGGAGAGAACCTGCCATGGCTGCTGTTGTGCCGAGTCGTGCCAGGCCTACCTGTACGCCCATGGCAAGGGCCAGTTCATGACCGGTGAACCATTTGGTGATGACTTTCGAAATGGTGATACCGCAGATTTCGCATCCTACGCCGAAAATGGCAAAGCCCAATGAAGCCACAGCTGCTGACATCGGGAGAGAGAAGTTGACGAACTGTAAAGTAAAGGTGCTGTCGCCGAAGTCGGCTGTCACACCGATATACTTGATGACCACACCGACAACCATGAGTCCGCTGGCCATGACCCCCGTAAACCGTATGCCCATCTTGTCGAGGATAAGCCCGCCAAAGAAGAGCATGAGTAAAAATACGTTGATGAGTCCGTAGCTCCCTGCAAAGAAACCATAGTCGCTTGAAGACCAACCGAGGCCACCTTGTGCCTTGGATGTTTCGAGCAATACTTCGAGCGGAGACATTACATCGGTGATAAAATATCCCATCATCATTGTGAAGGCTACAATGAAGAGGGCAGTCCAGCGTGCTCCCGCACTGTCACTGAGTTTTTTTCTGATGAGCTCTGTCATTTTCGTTTATTTTCTGTTATTTGTTTTATATGTTTATTTCTTCAGCCATTTATCAAGCCACTCAAAGAATGTGCGTTGCCACAGTATGCCGTTCTGGGGTTTCAGCACCCAGTGGTTCTCGTCGGGAAAGAGCAGCATTTCGGCAGGAATACCACGCAGGCGTGCTGCATTGAAGGCCCCCATGCCTTGGTTGGCATTGATGCGGTAGTCTTTTTCTCCATGAATGACGAGAATTGGCGTGTCCCATTTATCAACAAATTTATGGGGACTGTTCTCATAGGTTTTCTTTGCCCGTTCGGTTAAGTCTTTGTTCCAATAGGCATCCTCGTATTCCCAGTTGCTGAACCAAACTTCTTCCGTGTCGGTGTACATGCTCTCAAGATTGAAGGCACCGTCATGGGCAATGAATGCTTTGAAGCGTTTGTTATGGTGGCCGGCAAGGTAGTATACTGAAAAGCCTCCGAAGCTGGCCCCTACACATCCTAATCGGTCTTTATCCACAAATGGGAGGTTGGCAGCGGCATCGTCTATTGCGCTTAGATAATCGTTCATACACTGTCCTGTCCAGTCGCCGCTGACTTCCTCGTTCCATTCGCTTCCAAAACCAGGAAGGCCTCGGCGGTTAGGGGCAACAACCACGTAGCCGTGAGCAGCCATGATGAAGAAATTCCAGCGATAACTCCAGAACTGGCTTACAGGACTTTGCGGGCCTCCTTCACAGAACAGTAGCGTAGGGTATTTCTTGTTGGCATCGAAGTGTGGTGGCAGAACAATCCACACTAATTCTTCTTTGCCGTCTGTTGTTTTCACCCACCGTTGTTGGAGTGTAGGCATGGCCAGTTGATTGAGGATATGTTCGTTCTCAAAAGTCAGCTGGGTAAGCTTACTTTTTTTCTCAGTCTTAGAAGGAGTAAGCAAGTATAAGTCATCGGGCTGGAGCATGGAGTGGCGCGAAACCAGCAGATTGCGCGTGTTGCCTAATGTTTTTATACTTCCAAAATCATACCAACCATCGGTCAGTTGCATGACTTTGCCCTCAAGCGTTGCCTGATAGACATTTATGCAGGCATGCCAGCAACCAAGGAAGTAAACGCTCTTGCTGTCGTTGGCCCATACGTATTCATCAACGTTGCTGTCAAAATTGTCTTTATGAATCAGATAATGCTTTTTCCCTGTACTTATTTCCATGATACAAAGACGGTTGAGATCACTTTCATATCCGTCATGTTCCATGCTCTGCCAGCTGATATACTTGCCGTCAGGAGAGAATTTCGGATTGACATCATAGCCTACCTGCATGTCGCCATTCTGATGGTTCACCTGCTGTCCTTTCATCGTTTTGGTGGCATCAATTTTCGGTTCCTGATAGCCTTCCGGCTTACAGAGATTGGTCGTTTTTCCCGTTGTCAGACTGTAGAGATAGATGTCTGTATCCGTGGAAATGGCATATTGTGTGCCTTCTTTCTTTCGGCTGGTATAGGCGATGCTCTTAGAGTCTGTGCTCCAGGCAAGCTGTCCGATACCCCCGAAAGGTGCCACGGGAGACTCATAGGGTTCACCCTCCATGATGTCTTTTCCTTCATTGATGCCATTTGTGGTTACATTGGCCACGAAAGGGTGGGCGATAGTTTCCACGTAATGATCCCAATGCCGATAGTTCATGTCTGTAATCCGCAGACCAGTAGCCTTTGGTAAATCAGAAGGATTTTGTCGGATAGTTCCATGATAGGGGATGCTTTTAATATATACCACCTTTTTCTCATCGGGCGAAAAGGCAAATCCTTCAATGCTTCCTTGGGTGTGGGAGAGTTGCTGTCGGTTCTTTCCATCAGCTGTCATTACCCAAATCTCCCCATCACGGAGAAAGGCTATACGTTGTCCTCCCCCAATCCATATAGCATCACTCTCATTCTTGTTGTCCATTGTAAGTTGGCGCTTGTTCTTTCTGTTGGCGTCCTGGACAAAGAGCATGGTATGGCTTTTATTTTCTTCTACACTATAATAAGAAACCTGATAAACTATTGATTTGCCGTCAGGAGAGGGGGACGCCCCTCCAATACGCCCCATTCCCCATAGGACTTCTGGGGTCATGAGGTCGGACTGCAGTTTCATGTTGTTGGGGCCGATCATCGTCTGAGCGTTCGTTTGGGGCGATATAGCCAATAGTTGGGCTATCATCGCAATAGCAATACATTTATTCATTCTCTGTAACTGAAAGAACCACAGACTCTGCAAAAGTAGGTCTTCACTTCTCTCTCCATAGCATTATATAAAAGATAGAAAAAGATTGTAAGACCGTAAGCTTGCATACTCTGTGGTTGTCTGTTAGTTAAAGTTCTCTTTTCTTTTTATTGAGTTCTTCTTGTTTACGGTGAAGTTCTTCCTGTTGTTTTTTCTGCATATCCTGAATGGCCTGCAGGCGAGCAGCCAAACCGCTCTGTTTTTTAGGATTGGCCTTGTTTTCCTGATAGCGTTGTTCAAGGATTGCGAGCAACTTCTCGTCGTTGGTTGTCTTGCGTAGTGCCCACATGATGGCGGCACTGAAGAAGAGACTCACGAAATAATAGAAGTTTAGGCCCGCACTGTAATCATTGAACATGAAGAAAAACATCACTGGCATGAGGAACATCATCCATTGCATCATCTTCATCTGGTCAGCCTGTTGACCAACCATCTGGTCCTTTTGCTGGCGCATGGTCATCACCGTGTAAAGCACATTGGCCACACAGAACAGAATACAAGTGAGACTCAAATGGTCACCAATAAGCCATATGTTGTGGTTCCATTCCCATATAGGGTCAAAGGTACTGAGGTCTTTTATCCATAAGAAGCTTTCACCACGTAGTTGGATAGCATTCGGTACAAAGTTGAACATGGCAATCCAGATTGGTGCCTGGATGAGCATTGGCAGACAGCCTGACAATGGGCTTACGCCATATTTGGCATATTCTGACATCATGGCCTGTTGCTTCTGCATTTGGTCTTCAGGCTTGTTGAATTGCTTGGTTGCCTCGTCTAATTTCGGTTTCAACACACGCATTTTGGCACTGCTCATATAGCTCTTCTTTACCATCGGATAGGTGAGGAGCTTCAATAAAAGAGTTATCAGAATGAGCACAATGCCCATGTTGATGTTCATGCCCGTGAGAAAATCGAACACATAAAGTGTGAACCAACGGTTTATGATACGGAAGAGCGGCCAGCCAAGATATACGAGACGTTGCATCTGAAGGTCTTTACCGAAGTGACATTCTCCTTCCATTTTCTGCAGGAGACGGAAGTCATTTGGACCATAATAGAAATCAAATTCCGACGCTTGCCTACCGGTTGGATCGAAAAATGTCTTCATCTTGGCTTCATATTGTTTCAGATATCCACTTCCTTTTTCTTGTGGAATGGAGGTCATCAGGGCATTGTTCTGAAAGTCATTCTTGGCAATCATCACCGCACTGAAGAATTGATTCTTGAATGCAATCCAATCAATCTTGTCCTCAATAGCTTCATCTGTAATTTCTTTACCCTCGTTGAGATAATCTGTTCCACCCTCTGCCTTGTGGTAGGTGAGAGTGGCATATCTGTTTTCAAAGGTAAAGCCTCTTTCCTGTTGGCGTACTTTGTCTTTCCAATTCACGTCCATCGTCTGTGTACCCGGTGAGAAAAGACCAGCCATGCCCTGTGCACTCAATTGCATGTGAAGCATATAGTCCTTGCCCAAGACATACTTTAGGGTGAGTGTCTTGCCTTCACCGGCATTGGCCGTGAATGTGACCGTGGAGTCTGTTACTTGTGAAGGAACAAAATAAAGGTCAGAGGTGTTGATATTTGTTTCTTTGGCACTAAGCATATAACTCAAGCTTTGGTCAGCGCCATTGAAAAGAATTACATCATTCTGATCGGCTGAACCATCTTTAACTTTGAGATTATGGCCTACGTAACCTTTAATAACAGCTTTCTCTACAGTTGCTCCTTTGGTATTGAGCGTCAGTTCCACTTTCTTGTTCTTCAGAACTATCTGTTCGGCATTGCCAGTAAGAGTTTTGTGGAAGAGCGACGTTGTGTCGTCCAACACCTTCTGTCTTTCAGCCTGTTGTTTCTGTCTTTCGGCCTGCTGGGTAGCCTTTAGTGATTGGCTTTTATTGACCTGTTCAATAGAGTCCTTTACAAAGGCGGCACGCTGTTCTTCTGCAGAAGGTTGGTTATACCAGCTGAAACCTATCAGAACGACCGCGATGAGCAGAAAACCGATAATGTTGTTCTTATCCATTTATTTTTTCTTATTTGCTATTGCTGTTTTCACAAAATCCACAAACAGAGGATGTGGTTTGAGGACTGTGGATTGATATTCCGGATGATATTGTGTGCCGATGTACCATTTCAAGGTCGGGATTTCTACGATCTCAACCAAATCACTCTCTGGGTTCTTACCCACACACATCATGCCGTGTTTCTCGAATTCTTTCTGATATTCGTTGTTGAATTCATAACGATGACGGTGACGTTCCTGGATATTCTCTTTCTTATAGATATTGAATACACGGCTTCCTTGTCTGAGCACACATTCGTAGGCACCTAATCGCATCGTTCCTCCCATGTTGGAAATATTCTTTTGTTCCTCCATGATATCGATGACATTATGGGGTGTTTTCTCATCCATCTCACGGCTGTTAGCATCAGAATATCCCAAAACATTACGTGCAAATTCAATGACCATCATCTGCATACCCAAGCAAATACCGAAAGTCGGTATGTCGTGGGTACGTGTGTAATGAGCTGCTATGATTTTCCCTTCGATACCACGTTGCCCAAATCCCGGACAGATCATGATGCCGTCTTGACCTGAAAGTTTGTCGGCAACATTGTCTTCGGTGATACCTTCTGAATTGATAAAGCTGATATTGACCTTATAATCATTGTAAGTTCCGGCGTGAGAGAGGCTTTCACGAATACTCTTATAGGCATCCTGTAAGTCGTATTTGCCAACAAGACCGATGTTGACAGTCTCTGTAGCATGTTCTCTCCGTTCGATAAATTCCTTCCAAGGTCCCAATACAGGTGTCTTTCCGATAGGCTCTCCAACCTTCCGCAGGATAGCTTCGTCAAGCTTTTGGTTTAGCATATTCACCGGCACTTCATAGATAGAGGGCAAATCTTCACTCTGTACGACGCAGTCAAAATCAACATTACAGAAAGCAGCTACCTTTTTCCGAATAGCATCATTGAGGTGCATTTCCGTACGGAGCACGAGGATATCGGGTTGAATGCCGATGCTTTGAAGTTCCTTTACGCTATGTTGTGTGGGTTTGGTTTTAAGTTCTCCGGCAGCCTTGAGATAGGGTACATAGGTCAAGTGGATGCTGATGGCGCGTTTTCCTAATTCCCATTTCATTTGTCGGATAGCCTCCATGAAAGGAGCACTCTCAATGTCACCAATGGTTCCTCCGATTTCGGTTATCACAAAATCGTAGTGATATTTCTGTCCGAGGTGCTTGATGTTACGTTTTATTTCATCAGTGATATGTGGTACCACTTGAATGGTTTTGCCCAGATAATCCCCACGGCGTTCCTTGTCTATAACGGCCTTATAGATGCGTCCCGTAGTCATACTGTTGGCTTTTGTGGTCTGAATACCCGTGAAACGTTCGTAGTGTCCTAAGTCTAAGTCGGTTTCCATACCGTCTGCAGTGACATAGCATTCTCCGTGTTCATAGGGATTAAGCGTGCCCGGATCAATGTTGATATACGGGTCGAACTTCTGAATAGTGATGTTGTAGCCTCTGGCTTGCAGAAGCTTTCCGATGGAAGCACTGATAATTCCCTTGCCGAGCGAGGAAACTACGCCACCGGTGACGAATATAAACTTTGTTTCAGCCACAATAATTATGTCTTTATTGGTTCAGCGTGCAAATTTAGTCTTTTTTCATGAGATAGGCAAACGTTTCTTTAGAAAGAATATGAAAATCCAAGACTTGCATATTCCTTGAGTTGCCAGTAACCATATTTACCGTCACGTGATGCACCATCATCAAAGCGAGGATAGATGAAGATATTTGTACTGATATAGCGGTTGAACTGGAAGACAATGGTGTTTTCCCATTCTATCTCCCCACGTCTGTAAGTCGTGTACCCATAGAGTCGCGTTCTCCATTTTATCATATCGCTCATTTTCCAGGACAGATCAACCGTACATTCTGAACCGATATCGTGCAGAGTATGTCTGCCTTCCTTGAGTCCATAGCGTTTACTCAGGTCGAGTCGGCTGACATATCTGAAGTTATAGGCTGCCGGAGCTAAGTGGATAGTGCCTGTGAGTCGTTTGTCAAACCATGACACCACGTAATCCATACCGACAGAAAGGTTGATGTTCAGAGGGTTGATGAAGTCACTGTAAACAAAGGTGTCGTTGTTCTTGTAGCCTCTCATGAACTGCGTATAGGCAATGAGTTGGGTGGTATAATACCATCTGTTTGTAGCTTGGAAACCTAATTTTCCCGTATAACGCAACAGGTCTTCACTGGTTTTGAGTTTATGAAGATTGTCGCTGCGTGAGGTCTGGAAGCCAAGTTTCATTTCGAGTTTGTTATCCCATTTCACCTTTTGTTTGTTGTTATAGTTGGCTTGAAGCGTTACGGCTCCAACCATACTGTAGTTACTTTCGCCTCCCTTGTACCAGTTGTTTGAAACATAATTCTGTAGAAACTGGAGGTAGTAGTCTCCATGATAAGTCCAGAAGTTGGGCTTATAGATTTCAATACTGGCATCTACGTATTCGGGTTCGGTCGTCTTCGGAGATATATGTTCACTAAGATGTTGGTTATTAGGCTTTATAGCCTTATCCACTTCAAGTGTCGGCCCAATGATATCGAGGTGACTTTCCGTAGTCTTTACGAGGTCAGGACGACGGAGGTAAATATTCAAAAGGGCATCATCAAGCAGCTTGGTTAAAGTCGCTGAATCTGTCTCTGCAAATGAAAATATTCTGTGACTGACCCCCTTATAAAAAGTGGGAGGCAGAAAGAGCCGGGCATAGTTGGCTTGAGAGAAAGGCAGTTGAGCGTCTGCAAGTTTCCTTTGCGTGGTCATAAGGCTGTCAATGTAGCGCTCTGCAATGGTGTGAGGCTTGCTTGCTGACGGCATACGAAAGGTTTGTGCCTGTGTTTGGAATGCCATTCCACAGGCGAGGATGAATATGGATATCGTTGTAAATCGTCTCATAATGCGCACAAAGGTAATGCAAAAAATGCAGAAAACCAAAGCCTTTGGAAAGGAAAAAAGCAGTATGCTTGTGGATGAAAGGGAAAAGTTGTCGTGATGATGTAAAGGTGAATAGGAGCTGTCTGTTACTGTTTTGGATAGAAATATAAATAAACATCTTTTAAGAAAAAATTCAAAATATCATACAATATTTGTCTTCCTGACTTTTCATATTTTGGCTTTTGCCTGTCTGTTTCTATCTAAGAATGGTTCAATATGTGTCATCCGGAGTTCTGATATGGTTCATTTTGTCGGATGAAATGGGTCATTTTGCCTTGTGATTTGAGTCATCTTACAAGCCTTTTTGAGGCATATTGTGCAGTTTTGTAACGGCGTTGTTTTTATTTGTGATGTGGGGAAACAAAAAAGGGAAAGTCAACATGCGACTTTCCCGAGAGCAAAGATAATGATTTTTGAATGCAAATGCAAATCTGTTGTGAATTTAATTTACAGGAAGTTGTGGCTTTATGGCTCTTCAAAAAATGTCGGATGGTCATTTTGAAAGGTTGGTCTTACTGCTCAATCTGAATTGGACTGCGTTTTTTTAACTATGTGTTTGTGTATTTCCTGCATTTTTTGTATTTTTGCATCTGTTTTGAAATATAATAAAAACTATATATGAACATTTCGTATAAATGGCTTAAGGAGTATGTTGATTTTGACCTTACGCCACAGGAAACGGCTGATGCGCTGACCTCTATTGGCTTGGAAGTCGACGCTTTAGAAGAAGTACAGACGGTCAAAGGTGGTCTGAAGGGGCTTTATGTGGGCAAGGTGTTGACCTGTGTAGAGCATCCCAACAGTGATCATCTTCATGTGACAACAGTCGATCTTGGTAAGGGTGAGCCACAGCAGATTGTGTGTGGAGCCCCGAATGTAGCTGCCGGTCAGAAAGTGATTGTAGCCGATTTAGGTTGTGTGCTTTATGATGGTGAAGAGTCGTTTACTATCAAGAAGAGCAAACTTCGTGGCGTAGAGTCATTAGGTATGATTTGTGCCGAAGACGAGATTGGCGTGGGCAACAGTCATGATGGCATCATCGTCTTACCGGAGGATGCCGTAGTTGGCATGCCGGCTGCCGAATATTATCATTTGGAGAGTGATTGGTTGATTGAGATAGACATTACAGCCAATCATGGAGATGCCCTCTCACACTATGGTGTTGCCCGTGATTTCTATGCGTGGCTCAAGCAGAATGGCTATCAGACCAGCCTGCACCGTCCTTCATGTGATGCTTTTAAGGTGGATAATGAAGACCTGCCGATAGAGGTTGAAATACAGAATACTGATGCTTGTAAGCGTTATGCCTGTGTGAGTATAACGGGGTGTGACGTCAAGGAAAGTCCTGCATGGCTTCAAGACAAACTGCGTCTGATAGGACTGCGTCCTGTTAATAATATCGTGGATATTACCAACTATGTGATGATGGCCTATGGACAACCGATGCATTGCTTTGATGCCGATATGGTGAAAGGTCACAAAATCGTTGTCCGTACACAACCGGAAGGCACAAAGTTCGTTACGCTCGACGGCGAAGAGCATACGTTGTGCGAACGTGATTTGAGCATTTGCAATGCCGAAGAGCCTATGTGTATTGCAGGAGTGTTTGGTGGAAAGGGTAGCGGAACCTATGACACGACCTGCAATGTCGTGCTTGAAAGTGCATTGTTCCACCCGACCTGGATCCGCAAGAGTGCTCGTCGTCATGGCTTGAGCACTGATGCCAGCTACCGTTTTGAGCGTGGCGTCGACCCCAATGGCGTTATCTACGCCTTGAAGCAGGCAGCCATTTTATGTAAAGAATTAGCAGGGGGTAAGGTATCGATGCAGATAAAGGATGTTTATCCTGAACCTATTGGGGATTTCAAGGTGAGCCTTTCTTATGATTATGTGCATAAACTTATTGGTAAAGAAATAGGCAAGGAGACCATTAAGA
The DNA here is from genome assembly GCF_001814685.1 of Prevotella sp. HMSC077E09. Lineage (NCBI taxonomy): Bacteria > Pseudomonadati > Bacteroidota > Bacteroidia > Bacteroidales > Prevotellaceae > Prevotella > Prevotella sp. HMSC077E09. The sequence goes on from NZ_KV817582.1 coordinate 26,352, forward strand.
GCATTGTTACCAACTTGGAAATGAAGATTGCTGATGAGACCGAAGATAGCATTGAACTGCTCGTTCCACCTTATCGTTCAGATGTGCAACGCCCTTGTGACGTTGTCGAGGATATTCTTCGTATCTATGGATACAACAATGTTGAGATACCTACACAGCTGAACAGTTCGTTGACTATTGCCGGCGATGAGGATAAGAAACATCGACTGAGCAACCTTATTGGTGAACAATTGGTGGGTTGTGGCTTCAATGAAATCATGAATAATTCGCTCTCGAAGCTGTCTTATTACACGGATTTCGACTTGAATGCTTATGCCGAAGACACTACGGTAAAGGTGATGAACCCGCTTAGTGTTGATCTCAGTGTGATGCGCCAGACGCTTTTGTTTGGTGGTTTGGAGAGTGTTGTGCGTAATGTAAACCGCCGTAATAACAATATCCGTTTCTTCGAAATGGGTAATGTCTATACATATAATAAGGAGAAATGGCAGGCGGGAAATCCCGCTAAAGCTTATCTTGAAGACCAGCATCTGGCACTTTGGCTTACAGGTAAGCGGGTGGAAGGTTCTTGGATACATGCTGACGAGGACGCAAGTTTCTATGAACTTAAGGCCTATGTGCAGAACATTTTCACGCGCATTGGTGTTCCCACAGGGATGTTCGTCATTACGAAGAGCGAGAATAATATCTTTGCCAAGGCCCTTGCTTATAAGAATAGAGGTGGAAAACTCTTTGCGGAGGTGGGAATTCTAAGTCCGAAACTCTTGAAGAAAGTGGGCATCGAACAGTCTGTCTTCTATGCAGAAATTGATTGGGATGCACTGACAAAGGCCGTTCGCAAGAATGAACTTGAGTTTGAGGAAATCAGTAAGTTCCCTGCCGTCAGTCGTGATTTGGCACTGCTGATAGATAAAAATATAGAGTTTGAACAGATAGAACAGATTGCCGTTCAGACAGAAAAGAAGCTTCTGAAGCGCGTGGAACTCTTTGATGTCTATGAAGGAAAGAACCTTCCAGCAGGCAAAAAGAGTTATGCGGTGAATTTCATTTTGCAAGATGCCAACAAGACCCTCAATGATAAAGCCATTGATGCGATCATGCAGAAATTGATCAAGCAACTCACAACCAAGTTGGGGGCAGAGCTTAGATAAAGGCATATTATCTATTAGGAATAAACAAAAAATCATATCATTAAAATGGGAAGAGCATTTGAATATCGTAAAGCAACTAAGCTGAAGCGTTGGGGGCATATGGCCCGAGTATTCACAAAATTAGGCAAACAGATTGCAATTGCAGTAAAGGCAGGCGGGCCGGAGCCGGAAAACAACCCTACACTACGTGCTTTGATAGCCAACTGCAAGCGTGAAAACATGCCGAAGGATAACATTGAGCGTGCTATCAAGAATGCAATGGGTAAAGACCAGAGCGAATATAAGGAGGTTACTTATGAAGGATATGGCCCTCATGGGGTGGCTGTCTTTGTTGACACTTTGACTGATAATACCACACGCACGGTAGCTGATGTGCGTTCAGTTTTCAATAAGTTCAGCGGAAATATGGGAACGACCGGCAGTCTGTCTTTCCTTTTTGACCACAAAAGCGTTTTCACATTCAAAAAGAAAGACGGTCTTGATATGGATGAATTGATACTCGATTTGATAGACTATGGTGTGGAAGACGAATATGATGAGGATGAGGAAGAAAATGAAATCACCATTTACGGTGACCCGAAAAGCTTCGGCGAAATCCAGAAACATTTAGAGTCTGAAGGCTTTGAAGTTACGGGAGCAGAGTTCACTTATATTCCAAACGACCTCAAGGATGTTACTCCTGAAGAGCGGGAAACCATAGATAAAATGGTTGAAAAGCTTGAAGAGTTCGATGATGTGCAGACTGTCTACACGAACATGAAGCCTGAGGAATAGGGGCTTTGAGTTTAGTTTTTTTGTAGTCTAAATTTTTAATTTGCTTCTGTTCATTCATAGGTAAACCCTTTTCGTAATCAAAGTTCAGATTGCATAATTCGAAAATAAAAAGAAAATCCTTCCTTCTCCAGTATCTTCTGGAGAAGGAAGGATTTTCTTTTATATCTGCATTATACTTTTGTATTTGGGATTATTGATGTCCAATAAAATTCTTTCCTCTCAATCTGTATAAGCGAAATTATCTTTAATACGATTTTATCGCCATTAAATCCAAAATCAGAATCACAAAAACAAGCGTTTTTATAATATCTTATTATTTGTAACAGAAATACAAGCCCCCTATAGAGTAAAAGTGCTTGTATTTCCTATAGACAAACGGATTGCATACTTCCAGTTTGTTTTACCGGACTGCAATATTACAAATTAATATATGGTTATGAGTTATTCATCCCAAGCACTATAGCTTGGCCACTCATCAGCAGTCTCATCTTCAAATACATTATTTTTCTTGGCCTCTATCTCTTTACCGGGATCGTAGCTGCCACCCACACCGGGACTGGCAGTAATCATAATATTTTCAGTAGTCATGCCAACGACCTCTATGGCCGGTGTAATATATTTCTTCTTTTCCATAAATTCTTTATACACTATTTAATAATTACCTTGCGTCCGCGACGAATGAAGACACCATGCTGTGGATTTATCACACGCTGACCGTTGAGGTTGTAATAGCTATCATCACCGGTCTTGGTTGCATCAACCGTTGTTATTCCTGTTGTATTGTCATCGCCTGCAAAGACGAGTGTCAACTTAGCACCTGCGGGTACACCCGCAATCTTGGCATAAGCTTTATGGATAGGGAAGGGATTAATAGTACTCACAGCCTTTCTAAAGATACCGCCCTGAATCAGATAGACCGGATCAGCGGCCGATGCCAATACACTCTTTGAGTTTACTATAACACCCGTCATGATGTTATTGTTAACGCTATAGACTTGATCATCCTTTTCACCTATGGCATAGTAGAAATCATTTGATGTAGCTTCTTTGTCTAACACTTTCAATAATACGCCGGTGTTGGCCGGTACATAGTCATAGCTACTACTGTAACCACCATTTACGTCTACACTTGACATTTTCACAAAATAGTTGGAGTTCCCATAGTCACCACTACCTGGTTTTACATCACTTATCTTGGCAACGAAAGCTGCTACTTTGCTGTTCCCTTTTTCTGTGTTATAAACACCGAAGTCCACATCGAACTCACGTGCAAATGTGCTATATTTGTTTTTTATGGTTACACCGGGAATCTGATATTTAAGTTGTGAAGTGAAATCAAGAGGACTCTTCTCTTCTTTATCGGTTTCTTTCTTATAAACCGTCTTACCCCATTCTGTTTGGTAAGTAGGGAGAGCTGTTTTCTTCACGTAGATGTCTGTTGTTGTTGCAAACTCGTTGTAATTATTGCCCGTATCATCAAGATCGAAGCGAGTGGTACTCAACATTTCCTTCGTGGGATTACTCTCTATAAAGAATACGCTCTGGATAGTACTCGTTTTGTGTTCTTTATCGGTCATGAAAGCCTTCGCCCCAACATACTTAACATCTTTCGTTACTACAACTTCTTTCACCTTGTTGCTGACACCATTGAAAGCATAGTCACCAATCAGACTCACTACGTAATCCTTGCCGTTATGAGTCACTTTTTCAGGAAAAACAAAAGTCTCATCTTCACGCGTTGTCTTGAGCATATCTACAGCACCATCAGAAACAGCTATATACTCCTCTGTACCATTTACAAAAGAGGGATTGATGGACTTAAACTTTTTGTAGAAATTATCATTCTGGTAGTCCGAGATTTTCTCCTTACGCACATGGATATCAATCTTCTCCATTAAATTAGGAGCTTCTTTTCCATCGTCAAAAGATCTTTTATTTTGCAATTGGTTGATCTTGGCTGGATCAATTTTATTATCGCAGAGGAAAGTGATTGTATGGAGATTTGAACACAAACTGAAAGCCTCGGGGCTAACTTTTACTGTCTTCTCAGAGAGGTTTACAACAGTAAGAGCCGAACACTTGTTAAAAGCTTCACGCTCGATTTCTTTCACGTTATTAGGAACCTTGAAGCTCGTCAAACCGCAGTCTGCAAAAGCTCCCGGACCAATTTTCTCAATCTCGGCATCGGAAGGAAATTCCGCCGTTTTCATACCCGAACAGCCTCTGAAAGCATTGGTTTTTATCGTCTTTACCGTCTTGGGGAATGTAAAAGACTCAAGATTTTTCAAGTAGGCAAAAGCATCTGACTCAATTTCTTCAAGCTGACAAGTTCCTTTGAAGTTGAACTGCTTCAATTTTTTGTTAGAAGAAAAAGAATTAGAGTGGAGCGTTTTCAGTTGGGAACCATTCGGAACATTAATTGTTTCTAAATTGGCACAATCGGCAAAAGGCATATCAAGTGATGTGATTTTTGAGGGCAATGTTACCTCTGTCAATTTTGAACACGCTCTAAAAACAGCCTTACCAAGATGCTTAATATTTGAAGGTTCCGTAAATATCACTTTTTCAAGCTTTGGCAGCTGACGAAACGCCTCATCTTTAATGGAGTCTAATCCTGCAGGAAAGGTCATTGTCTTAAGATGCTGTACAGACCAAAAAGCCAGAGCCTCAATCACTTTTGTTTCTGGAAGAATATTATAGGTATCTCCAGATTTACCTGCTGGATAGAGATAGAGAACATCCTTTTTAAGCTTAGAATAAACTACACCATCCACAGCTTCAAAGTCTGTATTTTCAGCAGGAACTATATACTTAGCAAGTTTTGAACAAGAACCAATACAACCAGGTTCCATACCCGTCTTTGTAGTAGGATTATACTTCTTTAGATGCTTAGGAAGGGTGACTTCAGTGAGTTTATAAGCAGCAAGAAGCGAAGATTTGGCCATAGTGGTAACCTGATTCAGATCTATTTTTTCCATATCCCTAGGATAAGCAATAGAGAAGTTTGCAAGAGAGGTTATACCATCAGGCACTTTATAATCAACTACAGGCTTAGCGCGAGGATAGAATACAAGCTCGTTACCTTTGCAGAGAACACCGTCCTTAATGCTATAAGGAGTAGTAGCTCCTACTGTGGGCATTGCAAACTCCTCAAGTGATTTGATTGGAGCAATAGAAGGATAACCAACAGAAACTTCTTTCAGATTGGGTGGAAGATTTATTTTTTTTAACCCATTAATCAGAGTAAAGCATGATTTTGTAATCTTTTCCACACTGGAGTTAACAGTATAAGCCCCATTTTCAAGAGGTATAGATGATGGAACAAAACGCAACGTCTTTCCATCCTTTGAATAAAGGGCACCATTGCTATCTGATTTAAAATTAGGATTATCAGAATCCACTATGTACTTAGGTACTTTCTTCAACTGAGTATTCGCATTTTCTTCGATGTGTAGCACACTCTTTGGAATGGTGATAGACTCCAAACTAGCACCTGAAAACACACCCACATCCAAATGAGTAACAGTTTCAGGTAACTTAACCGAAGTAATATTCTCACAAGTATATCTACCAATAAAAGATACGCGAGTAACAGTAAAAATTGTGCCTTTATTATCCGAAACTTTTCCTGGAATTACCAACTGTCCAACAACAGTATTGTCGGCATTCAAAAAAGCAAGTTGGTGCAAAGCAACCGAAGTCACTTTATAGTTCATGTGATTGATATTAACAATCTGCCCATTAGTATAGGCGTAAAGTCCTTTTGGTATTGCTATAAATAGCAACGCCAATAATAAAAGTTTAATTTTTGCCATAATTTAATATTATTACGATTAATAATTCTGAATCACTTTTATGAATACTATTGTTGTGTTTATCTTTAAAACTTTTTTACAAAACATGTCTTTATTTCTCACGAGATACTCTTCTACCCATAATCTTGATAAGAGTCGGCAACTACATCCAATTCCTTCACAATGTCATTGAAACCAAAAGTTTCGGGAACGTCAATGATAAACCGGAACACTTCATGGTAGCAGATAAATAATAAAGCCCCACTCTTGTTTTCTTATAACAGGGAAATGAGTGGGACTTTAAGTCTTGTTTTATCGAATTCTGTCTGCATCCCTGACTAATTTTTCATCTGCAAGAATGGCATTACGCGCCATATGATGAAGGAAAAACGCAATAATGGGCAGACAAAAGGCAAAGCGAAGAGAGACGGATGCCGTTGATGTGAAATGGAAGAATGCAAAATAAGCATACCAAAGAACGATAAGAATCATATTAATCACACACAACTTTACCTGAAACAAACGCTGATGATACTTGAAAATAGCCCACAATGTGAGCGGACAAGTCAGCAACAACAGCACAAAAAGTGGACTTACGAAGAATGAAATCCCTGCGTTGCTGCGTATCCAAAGATTAGTGACAATGCTGTCCGGCTCCATACCGGAAGCCTTCAAAGAGGCTATCGGAAGGCATAGACAGACAATGGTCACAATCAGAGCTGCCAATAAATACAGAGTCTGCTTACGCTGTATCATCTTATTCCTCTACGTTAGTTTCTTTCGAAGGATCGCGCCAATAGACGTTCCCTTCAATGAATTCCTCTGTTGCAAGCAGTGTTGGTTTCGGCAGTTTCTCGTAATAACGCGAGATTTCTATCTGCTCGCGGTTCTCGAAAACCTCCTCAAGAGAATCATTATAAGAAGCAAATTCAGCAAGTTTCTTATTCAAATCCTGCTTGATTTCAACAGAGATTTGATTAGAACGCTTAGAAATGATTGCTACACTCTCATAGATGTTACCGGTTTCCTTGCAGAGCTCCATGATGTCACGAGTTACAGTATTAACCGGTGCTTTTGATTTCTTGTAATCCATTATTTATTTAATTGTTATTATTATTGTCTGTGGAACTCTCTCCCGTATACTTCTTACAACGGGCAATAAACTTCTCGGCAATGCTCTTATCCTTGGAATCAGGGAACTGATTGATAAAGCCATAGCATTCGTCTTCAGCATCCTGATAGCGCTCCAAGCGTTTAGTTTCCACACTTTGCTCGGCAAGTTCAAACTTACTCTTCATCAACAACAGTGAAAATTCCTCACGCAAAGCAGTATAAGGATAATCTTTCAAGGCATTCTGGCAGGTGACGATACAAGCTTCATAGTTGTTACCGCCATCTGAACAGTTACCGAAATAAGGGCCAAGATTATAATAGAGTCGAGCTGAATAAAGCTCTTTCAAAACAAGCTTATCCTGCAATTCAAACAGATATTTCTGTGCCTCGGGCTTCAGTTTTGCATCGGGATAGAGATCAAGATAGGTCTGAAAAGCATTGATAGCAGATACTGTCATTGACTGATCAAGGCGCGGTTCCGGCGTACTTTTATAAAGACTCAACCCTTCATAATAATGAGCCATCTCCGCAAGATATCCTTTCGGATAAGACTGATAATAGCGTTTGAAAGCCTGGGCTGCCCCTTCATAGTCCATACTTCCATATTCGGCCATAGCCAACATATACAGACTTTCCTGTGCATTATCAGTTCCTTTCTGGATATTGATGAGGTCGGTCAGCAATGTAATAGCCTGCGTATATCTTCCTTTAGCATAGCACTCTTTAGCGAATTCATACTTGTACTGATAGTTGTCTGTCTTGTACACTTTATTGAATTCTTGGGCACAACTCGAGAAAAGTAACACCATGCATATAGGAAGTAAACCCTTTTTCTTCATATCAAACATTTTGAATTGCAAAGTTACGGACTTTTCTATGATTTGCAAAGTAAAAGATACACTTTTTCGTAAAATATTAATCTTTATAACGTATCAAGCAATATCATAACTCATTCCGACGAGTATTTTCTGATATTATAAGCCAAATAAAACTCAATCTGACACTGCTCTTTTGAGCTTGACAAAACAATACGACACCCGAAGCATGGCATTCTATAATGCTGTTTCCCATGATAAATTTAACAATAAGCATTTTATTCGGTCGCATAATTCCAAATAATAAAGTATAATTTATTTCTTTATAAATATCTTTACAAACTCTTTCATTTGCTCTGTATATTTGAAAAGCAAGTCTCCTTCATTCCAAATACGCCCTATTTTTTAGGGTTTTATAATCCTTTGACTGTCAGAAGATTATGGATTTCATTAGAAAATAAGATGCAAAATCATGCTGAAAAGCAGTGCAATCTGCATCAAAACACACTGTAATATGCCTCAGATTGGCACGCGTTTTGGCCCAAATAACGGTGTAATTCGCATCAAATTGCAACGCTTTATGAACGAAATCACCCATCAAATGCTTTGGAGAGATAAAATAAAGCCTGTTTTTCAGCTTTTTCATTTCTATTTGCTCATCTCCCAAAGTGTTAAAACAGAGCATTATTATTTACACAAAAAATAAATATTTCTGCCTTTAACTGTTGTTCAGAATATGACTATCAAAATACGTTGTCTTATACTGTCAGTCTGCTATTTCTGTTCTTCATCATAATATTTTCATGAAACTGAAGAAAGATTTTACTTCGCATAAGATTGCATAATCATTGGGGATTTCGTAAATTTGCAGTTGAAACAAAGGATAATAAAGAATACATGGATTTCAAACTTACTTCAAAATACAGTCCTACCGGTGACCAACCCGAAGCCATTGAGCAATTGACAGAAGGCATCAAAGAAGGTATCCCTGCACAGGTTTTGTTGGGTGTTACCGGCTCAGGAAAGACATTTACTGTGGCCAATGTCATTGCAAACGCCAACAAGCCAACCTTGATTTTAAGTCATAACAAGACACTTGCAGCCCAGCTCTATGAGGAAATGAAGGGCTTTTTCCCTGATAATGCCGTGGAATATTATGTTTCATACTACGACTATTACCAACCCGAAGCCTATCTTCCGACCTCAGACACCTATATAGAGAAAGACCTTGCTATCAATGACGAGATAGATAAACTGCGATTAGGTGCCGTTTCTGCCCTGCTTTCCGGCCGCAAAGACGTGATTGTAGTATCGTCGGTTTCATGTATTTATGGTATGGGAGGGCCTGTTGCCATGCAGGAAAGTATCATCAAAATCAAGCGTGGACAGACACTCGACCGCAATGAGTTTTTGCGCAAACTCGTTGATGCGCTCTACGTAAGAAACGATATTGATTTGCAAAGGGGAACCTTTCGGGTGAAAGGCGACACGGTAGATATCTCCATGGCTTATAGCGACAATATCCTCCGTGTGACGTGGTGGGACGATGAAATTGACTGTATTGAGGAAGTGGACAGCACGACTTTTCACAGTTTGGAGCGTTTTGAGACCTATGAAATCTATCCTGCAAATCTCTTCGTTACCTCCAAAGAACAGACCGAACAGGCTATCCGCATGATACAAGACGACTTGACAGAGCGCGTGGAATACTTTAACTCAATTGGTGATAACATTAAGGCTCAGCGAGTTAAGGAACGTGTAGAATATGACATGGAGATGATAAAAGAGTTAGGACATTGCAGTGGTATTGAGAACTACTCGCGTTATTTCGATGGCCGCCAGCCAGGAGAACGCCCCTATTGCCTGCTTGATTTCTTCCCAAAAGACTATCTGATGGTGATTGACGAAAGCCATGTGAGCGTGCCACAAATCAATGCAATGTACGGCGGAGACCGTGCCCGAAAGCAGAATCTCGTGGAATATGGTTTCCGATTGCCGGCAGCTTTCGACAACCGTCCATTGAGATTTGAGGAATTCCATTCACTGATTAACCAGATTATCTACGTCAGTGCAACACCGGCCAAATATGAAATAGAAGAGGCTGAGGGTGTTATTGTGGAACAGATTATCCGTCCTACCGGGCTGTTAGATCCCGAAATCGAGGTTCGCCCATCAGAAAATCAGATAGATGATCTCATGGATGAGATTCTAAGACGCATTCACCGACAGGAAAGAGTACTTGTAACAACGCTTACAAAGCGAATGGCAGAAGAACTAACAGAATATCTTTTGAACCATGAAATAAAGGCAAACTATATTCACAGTGACGTGGCAACACTCGACCGTGTGAAGATTATGAACAACCTGCGAGCCGGTGTTTTTGATGTCCTTGTTGGCGTAAATCTACTTCGCGAGGGTCTTGATTTGCCGGAAGTGTCGTTGGTTGCCATTCTCGACGCAGACAAAGAAGGTTTCTTGCGCAGTCATCGTAGCCTGACACAGACAGCAGGTCGCGCAGCAAGAAATGTCAATGGGAAGGTGATTATGTATGCCGATACTATCACGGAAAGCATGCAGAAAACAATAGACGAAACTGCACGTCGACGCAGTATACAGCTGAAATACAATGAAGATCACCATATCACACCTAAACAAATCAAGAAACAGATAGGCTCCTCATTAGCAAGTTTGTCTGTCGAAAGCAATGACAGAAAAGATGCTGTAACACAGAATGGTAAATATCCTGGCATTTATTTGGAGCCGGAGAGTGGTGCCTTTGCTGCTGATCCAATTGTCAAACGCATGTCAAAGGCAGAATTAGAGAAGAGCATTGCCAACACAACAGCTCTTATGAAGCAAGCAGCAAAAGACCTTGACTTTATTCAAGCCGCTCAATATCGCGATGAAATCATCCGCTTGCAGGAACAGTTGAAAGACAAAGTATAAAGCCCAGATGGGAGAACAGGATAAGAAAGCGATTTTTATTAATTATCGTTAAGTTTGAAAAATCAAGCGTAACGCCATCCGTTCTCTCGTCTTTTTTTAGTAATTTTGTCATATTATATTTGATTATCTTATGAAAAATCTATTCATTGCAATATGTTGTTTGGTGCCTGCTATAGGCATAGCGCAGACTGTTACGCCTGTCCCTGCGAACAAAGTTGAAATCTTAAAGGCCGAAGCTGCAAGGAAAGCAGCAGAAGCAAAAAAGGCAGCAGAGGAAGCAAAGCGTGCTGCTGAAGAAGCCTTGAAAGCAGCAGAAGAGGCAGAACAGGCCACACAAGCAACACAACAACAGAAAGACAGTTGGACGATACCCCAACAAACCAAGCAGCAATCTCAACCTGTTGTCTCCAAGACTACTAATCCTTACGAGGGTTATTTAGCTGGTGCTGTGCCTGAGCAAGATGGGAAAGTAACTTTTGAACTCAGGCAGACTGCCACCAACATGAACGCATCTGAAATTTACAAACGCGTTTACAATGTTCTCAACAACTTAGCTCATGATGAACATCAGGCCGGGAACAGTCGCATAGCGTTGGTTAACGAAGCTGAGCATATGATTGCAGCAAAATATGAAGAATGGTTGGTTTTCTCTCAAAATCTGCTTTCTTTAGACCGTACTAAATTCAACTACACGATTGTTGCCAAGTGTCAGAATGGGCAATTGGAACTGACTTTAAGTCGCATCAACTACAATTATGAAGAGGATAGGCCTTCAGGTTTCAAGGCCACAGCAGAAAATCTGATTGCTGACAGAGTAGCTCTTACCAAGAAAGGCACAAAGCTACAGCGCATGAATGCTAAGTTCAGAATGAAGACAGTAGACCGAGTGAATGAGATTTTCAACGAGATAAAACAAGCACTCAAATAAAAATATAATTCAATAAGATATGAATCAGGAAGAAAAAACAAATATAAATGAGACGCAGTATGCCGTCAGACCGCATCACAAACAGAAGCGGTTAATAGACAACAACGATGACATGCTTAAATATCGCAACATACTTAACATCATTTTCATGGTGCTTGCTATTGTCGGTGTCATAGTATATACACAGACAGACTATAAAATTACAGCTACGATTATACTCATTGTAGCAGTAGTATTGAAGTTTATTGAGGTTGCATTACGAATGTTCCGCAAATGAAAAAAACATTCTTTTTTTTCATCTTCCTTCTTTCTACAGCACATGGTTATGCCCAGTTTGATGATGGTTTCAACCAAATAGATACTGACGGGAATACTATCCAACGTAACAACAAGAGTAAAAAAGATTCATTAGGGAGCAACAAGGAAATCCCAGAGGGTATCAAAGTATGGACTGTGGACACACGTTTCGGAGACCGAAAGGCAGCGGTTCCCGATACGATTTCACACATGTTCATGAACTCAATCTTTACAACAGGTTTACGAGGTGACTATACTACGACGGGGAATTTAGGTGCTCCACGCATAAACCGTATTGTGACTGACCGACCTTTCGGGAGCCAGTTTATCTTCACACAGCCCTATGATTTCATCATTACCGCTATTGAACAGTTCCACTTCACGAATACTCTGTCGCCCTTTACCAATATCACTTATAACAATGCAGGCAACCGAACTAACGGCGAAGATCACCTTACAACGAAGTTTGGAGTAAATGCAGGAAAAAGGTTAGGTGTCGGCTTTAAATTCGATTATCTCTATGGAAGGGGGTATTATCAAGACCAGAGTACCGCACATTTCAACTATACCATGTATGGTTCTTACTTGGGAGACCATTATCAGGCTCACTTGTTAATGTCAACCAATCACCAAAAGGTTAGTGAGAATGGTGGTATCACTGATGACAACTATATCACGCATCCGGAAAGCTATAGTGACAAGTACTCTACGAATGAAATACCGACAGCTTTGTCGCAAAACTGGAACAGGAACGACAATCAACACATATTTCTAACGCATCGTTATAACCTCGGTTTCAGCAGGAAAGTGTCTATGACAGAAGAGGAAATCAAGGCAAAGAAGTTTGCCATGGCTTCGAAAAAAGAAAACGAAGCACAGAAACGAAAAGATAAGGCAACACAAGAGGGAAGACTGGATGACGACAAAACAGTTACCCTCCAGGGCCGTCCTGATGATGCAAAAATAATGGGGGCAGAGCCAATCTCACAGAAGAAAGATAATAATCGCGTAGCCTTGGACAAACAGGCTGCAGACAGTTTGCTTGCTGCAGAAAAGAAAACGCAGGTTGACACAGCATGGATGAAGAAAGAATTTGTCCCTGTCACAAGTTTTATCCATACGCTCAAGTTCGACAACTATCGCCGTATCTATCAGGCATATAAGACTCCTACCGATTTCTATGCAAATACTTACACTGTAGATGAACTGCTAACCGGTGACTCTATCTATGACAAAACTCGCCACTATAGACTCAAAAATACATTCGCTTTATCCTTATTGGAAGGCTTTAACAAATGGGCTAAGGCGGGATTGAAAGCTTTTATTACATCGGAGTTGAGGCATTTTACGCTCCCAAGTGCTACAGGAATAGACACTTACAACGAGCACAACCTGAGTTTTGGAGCACAATTGAGTAAGAAACAAGGTAAGACTTTCCATTATGATGCCATTGCCGAGACATGGCTTACCGGTGAAGATGCCGGGCAATTGAAAATCGATGGATCAGCTGATCTCAATTTCAAACTGTTTGGAGATACTTTGACTTTAACAGCCAACGGATTCTTCTATCGCTTAAATCCTACGTTCTATTATCGTCATTATCATAGTCGACATGCATGGTGGGACAATACAAACATGAGCAAAATCCTGCATTCAAAGATACAAGGCATTCTGAATTATCAAAAAACACGCACCACTTTACGCGTAGCAGTGGATGAAATCAAGAACTATACTTACTTCGCATCATCCCATACAATAACAAGTGGAAAGCGTGTTAATCATGCTATTACAGTAAATCAGAACAGTGGAGCCATTCATCTGTTGACAGCATCTCTGTCACAGGATTTCACGTTTGGACCACTTAATTGGGAGAGTGTAATTACATATCAAAACTCAAGCAACAAGACTGTTTTGCCTGTTCCGACGCTCAATCTCTACAGTAACGTCTATCTTCGCTTTAAGATTGCTCACGTATTGCGATGTGATTTCGGGGCAGATGTGAGATATTTCACAAAGTATTATGCCTCCGATTACGTTCCAAGTTTGGGACAATATGCCGTGCAGACAAATACAAATACGACAGGAAGTGACAGCCGTGTTGAGATAGGAAACTATCCCGTAGTTAATGTTTACGCCAATTTCCACTTGAAACATACACGCTTTTTCATCATGATGAGCCATCTAAATGCAGGAACCGGCAAGAAGAATTATTTCTACACTCCACACTATCCACTCAATCAAGGCATACTTAGATTTGGATTAAGTTGGAACTTCTTCAACTGAAAATGAACGAAAACAAGATTGTCATAAATTCATTCAAAGCTTGGTTTCTTGCTTCGAGGCCAAAGACATTGACGGGTGCAGCTGTTCCTGTCATGATTGGTACCACGCTTGCCTTCAACCAAACGGGGATTGAACAGTTTGCTGTTATCCCCGCTATACTTTGCTTTCTCTTTGCTTTCATCATGCAGATAGATGCCAATTTCATTAACGATTACTTCGATTGTCAAAACGGAAACGACAAATCCGAGAATAGATTGGGACCTAAAAGAGCATGCACTGAGGGTTGGATAACCCTACCTGCCATGAAAAAGGCAATTGTCATGACCACTATTCTGGCATGTATCATTGGACTACCACTTATTATATATGGTGGATACGGAATGCTTCTGATTGGCCTACTCTGTGTCCTCTTTTGCTTCCTCTATACGACAAAACTGTCTTATTTTGGGTTAGGCGATCTGTTGGTACTTATATTTTTTGGCATTATTCCTGTCTGCCTGACCTATTATGTCATCATGCCACAAGCAGAAAGAAATATTTCTTTAGAAGTCATTCTGGCTTCATTGGCCTGTGGTTTCGTTATCGATACTTTACTTATCGTTAATAACTATCGTGACAGAGACAACGACCGACGTGACGGGAAAATCACGCTCATTGTTCGAGTTGGTGAGAAATGGGGCACACGTCTTTATTTCTTATCGGGCCTGATTGGAGAAATCCTCATGCTATTCGTCAGTATAACCAATTCGGAAAGTGCTTTTGCTCCCACCTTTTTGCTGGGATATCTGTTTCTTCACTTCTTTACTTATGAGAGAATGTTAAAGATACAACAAGGTAAGGAACTCAATAAGGTCTTGGGAATGACAGCCCGCAACATGTTTATCTTCGGTATATTATCAACTCTGGCAATCTTAATTTAACATATGCAACAGGTATCTTTGGAAATCATGGAGTTTATTGAGCACCATATACTCCCTCGTTATACAGCCTTTGGAAAGAGTCATGGACTGCAACATGTCAATCGGGTTATCAAGAATTCCATTGAACTGGCCAATTATGTTGGTGCAGATATTAACATGGCATATGTTATTGCAGCCTATCATGACCTTGGTATGTCGGGACCGCGTGCCATTCATCATCTCACGAGTGGCAAGATTTTAAGCAATGATGTACGTCTGAAGAAGTGGTTCAACAACGACCAGTTGAAAATCATGAAAGAAGCCGTTGAAGACCATCGAGCCAGTTCAAGCCACACT
Source organism: Prevotella sp. HMSC077E09 (assembly GCF_001814685.1). Taxonomy (NCBI): domain Bacteria; kingdom Pseudomonadati; phylum Bacteroidota; class Bacteroidia; order Bacteroidales; family Prevotellaceae; genus Prevotella; species Prevotella sp. HMSC077E09. The sequence goes on from NZ_KV817582.1 coordinate 41,709, forward strand.
CCACGCACCATCTATGGCAAAATTGTAGCTGAAGCCGACCGCGATCTTGAGCCGGATGTTGTCTTCAGCCGAGCCATACAGTTTGGTCTTGAGAACTATCCTGAATTAGATAAAGAGGGACAATGGAAACGCTTTGAAAGCCACATGAATGAAAAATATTCACGAAACGGCTACATACATCTGTGGATTCCCGGAAGTCCCAATGCCAGAAAGCTCAAAGACATACAGGATACTATTGAAGATAAAAACCTGTTACGCATGAAATTTGACCTCTTATATTCAAAAGAAAATAATGAATAAATTTGGCTTTTCCAAAAAAATAATATACCTTTGCACCACGAAACACCGAAAAGCATGAGTCTCTATGCCGATATGGCTCAGTTGGTAGAGCAACGCATTCGTAATGCGTAGGTCCCGGGTTCGAGTCCCGGTATCGGCTCTCTTGCGGAATTAGCACATCGGTAGTGCGCGAGCTTCCCAAGCTTGAAAGGCGGGTTCGACTCCCGTATTCCGCTCAAATATTCCTCATAATTTAACGCTTCTCATTTGTTAAATTATTAAAAGCTATTATTTTTTTATTCTTTATTTCAAATAACATAACGCTTCTTTTCGTATATTTGCAAGCATAATATAGTATTGGATGCTTATGAGGAACGTTATCCTGCTACTTTACCTATTCATCATGTCCACGGTTGTCTATGCACGACACAATGAAGAATTGAGTATCAACGGCAATCGGGCAGACAAGAATGTCATAGAAATCAGCTTCGAAGACTCTGCGGTTATCCTCCATTGGAGCGACAACACGACAACAAGTAACAAGATAGCTGATACAATGACTAAGCTTGCTTGCGTGGAAGGAATAGACAAAGCACATATTGCTTCAATAAGCGGCATCTACGAAAAAGAAATCCTTATCAGTGGCACAAAGCCTGGAACATCCATTAATATCTATGACATTGCAGGCAATAGGCTGCAAAACATTCTTTCTGTCAGCCCAACAACACCAATTGATATCAGCCACTTTAATACCGGTATCTATCTAATTCAAGACAAAAATACAGTTATCAAATTCGTGAAGAGATAGCTCTAATAATTCAAACTATAGCTTCTGCCCTATTTTTTTGAAAAAAAACATTCTTTTATTTGGCTGTTTGATGAAAAGAATGTACCTTTGCACACGCAATTCGGAATTATATCTTCCGTGACAATATTAAATGCACCCTTAGCTCAGTTGGTAGAGCAACTGACTCTTAATCAGTGGGTCTAGGGTTCGAATCCCTAAGGGTGTACATTTGGTAGATGTTGATAAATTGCACTTGCACCCTTAGCTCAGTTGGTAGAGCAACTGACTCTTAATCAGTGGGTCTAGGGTTCGAATCCCTAAGGGTGTACAAAGAGAGTTGGTCTTCCACCTCTCTTTTTTTGTTTATAGGCAAAATATCTGTTGCGACCAACAAGTAGCTAATACCTAATTTTGTTTATTTTATTCGACATTCTTACCACTTGGCTGTTTAATAACCTCCCATAGAATACTTGGTAAAACATCCAATGCCGTTGCCATTCAAAACTTCAAGAGTTCCTCATAGATACGCTGTACCGGCAACCCCATCACATTAAAATAACTTCCTTTCAGTGAAGTAACACCTATATAGCCAATCCATTCCTGTATTCCATATGCTCCTGCCTTATCAAAAGGCTTGTATCTTTCAACATAATAGTTGATTTCTGCATCGCTCAACACCCTGAATGTAACTTCGGTTGTCACGTTGAAGCTGCGTTGTTTCTCTAAAGTTGTCAAACTTACTCCCGTGACGACATGATGTGTTCGCCCGCTCAGCAAACGCAACATGCGATAAGCTTCAGCCTCATTACTCGGTTTTCCCAAAATCATATCATCCACGACAACAACAGTATCGGCCGTCAACACCAACTCTTTTGCATTCATGGTGTCACAATAAGCAGCAGCTTTCAACCGTGAAAGATACAAGGGAACCTCGTCTGACGGTAGGTCTTCAGGATAAGTTTCATCTATCCCTTCTTTCACAACGACCTCAAAAGCTATGTCTAAACCTGCAAGCAGTTCTTTCCTGCGAGGAGAATTACTTGCCAAAATAATCTTATACTTATTATCCATACATCCCAATGTATTACCAACCGAAAGCCTTTGCCTCACTCATCCATTTACCTTGCGCCCGCAATACCTGCTCAATGATATCGCGACCACACCCATATCCGCCTGCCTTAGAACTGATATAGAGTGATATGCCTTTGATATCAGAGACCGCGTCTGCCGGACAACAAGGACAACCACAACGACACATCACCTCGTAATCTGGTATGTCATCCCCCACATATAACACCTCTTCATCACTGACGTGCATTTGTTCTAATAGACTTTCATAAGTCTTTATTTTTACAGAACACCCCATACAGACATGCTGAACACCTAAACTTTCATAGCGCAATCTTACAGCTTCGGTCTTCCCTCCGGTAAGAATAACTATTTGAAGGCCCATTTTAACGGCCAATTGGATAGCATAGCCATCTTTAATATTCACCGTACGCAATGGTTCTCCTGTATGTGAAAGCACAATTGTTTCAGCTGAAAGTACACCGTCTACATCAAAGATGATGGCTTTTATCTTTGTTAAATCATAATTGATCATATTCGTTTATTGTTGTTTATTATTGCTGTTTGATGAATGGATTTACTCATCAGCTCATAGAGGTTCTGCCACAATGGAGATGCAGCCAACAACATCTTATGTTTTTCCATCACATTCTCATCATAACGGACTGCCGGCCCAGTCTGGGCATGAACAGGCGAAAGTTCATGCACCTTATGTGCCGTCTCATCAATTAGCGGCAGGAGTACATCGAAAGGAACACTATGGGCAGCCAGCAATTCTGATGAGATTTCATAACAATGATTCACGAAATTGCAGGCAAATACTGCTGCAAGATGAAGATATTTCCTGTCAGCAGATGACAGCGTGTATACCTTAGTAGATATTGAAAGGGCAAGAGTTTTTATTTTTTCTAAAACAGAATTATCACAAGCTTCTATAAAACAGGGGAGTGACCTAAAGTCAACAACTCTTTCCTTTGAGAAGGTCTGCATTGGATAGAGTACCCCATAACGCACAGCACTACCTTCAAATAACGCCATAGGCACACTGCCTGCAGTATGCAAGAAAATCTTATCTGATTTGTTTTTACAAACAGCAGCTATCACTTCCTGTAATACACTATCCTTCAATGAAAGAATATAAACATCAGCATCATTATTTATTTCAGAAAGCAGATTGACCGCTTTTGCTTCCAGACGAGAAGCCAAACTGACAGCATTCAAAAGCCGATGACTGTACACTTGCACAATCTGATGACCTGCATTTTTTAACGCTACACCAATGTTAGTAGCCAGGTTTCCTGAACCTATAAGAGTAATTTTCATCGTAGAATCTTCAATTTTTCGTCTAAGATTGCCTGTCCTTTCTCCGTACAGATGCCTCTCATAAAAAGGAAAATGATATTATATAGGATATGTTTCATACTATAAAGCTGATAAAGTTGGTGTTCCATGACATGTCGCATGGCTACAGAACTAATCTGCTCCAAAAGGTCATAGTCGACATCTCCACGAAAGTATCCTTCCTCTACCCCACGTTGAAAGAACAATTTTCCTTTCTTATTACGCGACTCATGCACGGAGTCAAGATAGGAGATTATACGCGTGTATTTATGCAAATCAACAAAGAAAGCAGGCGAAATGTTCTGAAACCTCTCGACTTTATAACGATAAAATTCAGCAAAAACATCCATCACCGAAGTAGCATGTTTAAGCTGGAAAACTTCCATATAGTGGTCATAACAGTTTTCAGCCTCCCGTATTCCCTCCATCAGTAAATCCTCCTTATTGTCGTAGATTTCATAAAGCGTACGCTTAGATATCCCCAATTTTCTGGCAATATCATCCATCTTGACCTGTCGGATACCATTCGTCATAAATTCATGCATGGCAGTTTCAAGAATACGTCCCTTCAACTGCTCGCGATATTCTGTCGTTGCGTTTGTCTTATGCATAAGGTTTTGTAGATAAGAAGCCCGTGAGATATTCTTTTGCAAAGTTACAAAAAATAACAAAAAACGCATATTCAATCCCACGTTTTTTGCTAACTTTGCAAGTGATGGAAGGAAAAAAGAAAAAGAAAACAGAACTTTAAATAAACGAAAATGGTAAAAGTTACGAAAGAAGCAGCCTTGGCCTATCATGAAAATGGGCGTCCGGGCAAGATAGAAGTGAAGCCGACAAAGCCCTACCACACACAAACAGACTTGAGTTTGGCCTATTCACCAGGTGTTGCTTTCCCCTGTCTTGAAATCCAGGCCAACCCCGATGATGTCTACAAATATACCGACAAAGGCAATCTTGTTGCTGTTATCAGCAATGGTACCGCCGTCTTAGGTCTCGGAGATATCGGTGCTATGAGTGGCAAACCGGTAATGGAGGGGAAAGGATTACTTTTCAAAATCTATGGTGGTATTGATGTTTTCGATATTGAGGTGGCAGAGAAAGATCCGGAAAAGTTCTGTGAAGCCGTTGAGAGAATAGCCCCGTCATTCGGTGGTATCAATCTGGAAGATATCAAGGCGCCTGAATGTTTCTATATCGAAGAACGCCTGAAGAAGAGCCTTGACATTCCCGTGATGCACGATGATCAGCATGGAACGGCAATCATTTCTGCTGCCGGACTCATCAATGCGCTCGAAGTGGCTGGCAAAGACATCAGCAAAGTAAAGATAGTTGTCAATGGGGCTGGAGCTGCAGCAATCAGCTGTACAAAACTGTATGTAGCTCTTGGTGCAAGGGTTGAAAACATCATCATGCTTGACTCAAAAGGAGTCATCACGGCCGACCGCGAGAAGCTTACACCGCAGAAAGCTCTCTTTGCTACCAAACGAAAGGATATTCACACATTGGAAGAAGCGCTTCAGGGAGCAGACGTATTCCTCGGCCTGAGCAAGGGAAATGTCCTTACACAGGATATGATCCGCAGCATGGCAGACAATCCCATTGTTTTTGCATTAGCCAATCCTGTACCTGAAATCTCCTATGACGATGCCATTGCCAGCCGCCCTGACGTATTGATGAGCACCGGACGAAGCGATTATCCCAACCAAATCAATAATGTCATCGGCTTCCCCTATATCTTCCGTGGCGCACTCGATGTTCATGCAAAGGCTATCAATGAAGACATGAAGCTTGCTGCAGTAAGAGCTATTGCAGAATTGGCGAAGCAACCGGTTCCCGATGTAGTCAATGAAATCTATCATGTCACCGATTTGACATTCGGTCCTAAATACTTCATTCCAAAGCCTGTCGACCCGCGATTGATTACCGAGGTAAGTGCTGCCGTGGCCAAAGCTGCCATGGAAAGCGGAGTGGCCCGTACGCCTGTCAAGGATTGGGAAACCTATAAAAAAGGATTGCGACAGTTGCTCGGCCAGGAAACCGCACTCACCCGCAAGCTCCATGACACTGCACGTCTGCACCCACAAAAGGTCGTTTTTGCCGAAGGAGGTCACGCCACGATGATGAAAGCCGCTGTCCAGGCAAAACAGGAAGGCATCTGCGAGCCTATCCTGTTGGGCAATCCTGATCGCCTTCATCGTTTGGCCAACCGATTGAAGCTTGATCTCAACGGGGTTGAAATCATTGACATGCGTGCTGATCAAGAGCAAGGACGCCGTGCAACTTTTGCCAAACACTTGGCCGAAAAACGTGCACGACAGGGATACACGTTTGAAGAAGCCTACGACAAAATGTATGAACGCAACTATTTCGGCATGAGTCTGGTGGAGAATGGCTATGCCGACGCATTCATAACAGGCCTGTACACCAAATACAGCAATACGATCAAAGTGGCCAAAGAAGTGATTGGCGTAAGACCGGAATACAGGACGTTCGGCACGATGCACCTGCTCAACACCAAAAAGGGCATCTATTATATTGCGGATACGCTGATTAATCGCCACCCGGATGAGAATATACTCACGGATATTGCGAAGCTGAGTGCCCACACGGTGAAGTTCTTCAACGAGGAGCCGGTCATTGCCATGCTGAGCTATTCGAACTTCGGTACAGACGAGATTGGAAGTCCGCTAAAGGTACATAATGCCGTCGAACAGATGCAGAAAGAATATCCAGACTTGGCCATTGATGGTGAGATGCAAGTGAATTTCGCACTCAACAAGGAACTTCGTGACGACAAATTCCCATTCAGCCGCCTGAAAGGAAAAGATGTCAACACCCTCGTGTTTCCCAACATGAGCAGTGCAAACTGCAGCTATAAACTTCTGCAAGAGCTCAACAAAGACTGTGAAATCATTGGCCCTATCCAGATGGGACTCAACAAATCTATCCACTTTACCGACTTTGAAAGTTCTGTCAAAGATGTTGTAAACATCACGGCAGTAGCAGTTATCGATGCTTATGTTGAAAAGGTAAAGAATAACAAATAAGCATTCTGCTACGGTTATAAAAAAAGAGAGCGTAGCAAAACAAACCGGCCCCCGAAAGTTATTTCGCCTAACTTTCGGGGTCTTTTCGTCTTTCCGAGGGTTGGGAAACGCAGCCAACGGCGTTTTTTGTTCTTCCCAAGTTTGGGAAAGCTGATTTTCGCTGATTTTCAGTCTTCCCAA
>NZ_KV817582.1:48513-92577 GCF_001814685.1 Prevotella sp. HMSC077E09
GATTTTCGCTGATTTTCAGTCTTCCCAAAGTTGGGAAAGCCAATTTTCGATGATTTTCAGTCTTCCCAAAGTTGGGAAAGTCGATTTTCGCTGTTTTTCAGTCTTCCCAAAGTTGGGAAAGCCGATTTTTGCTGATTTTCAGTCTTCCCAAAGTTGGGAAAAGCGATTTTCGATGATTTCTTGTTTTCCCCCGTGAGGGAAAGCCGATTTTCGATGATTTTTTGTTTTCCCCCATGAGGGAAAAGCGATTTTCGATGATTTCTTGTTTTCCCCCATGAGGGAAAGCCGATTTTAATCGTTTTTTGATTTTCCCTCACGGGGGATAACCTGTTTTCGCCGATTTTTACCCGTCGTACCCCTACGAAAGCCTCTTTTTGCCGTTTTCCGTTCATCGTACCCCTACGAAAGCCTCTTTTTCTCGTTTTCCGTTCATCGTACCCCGTATCTGGACAATTTTTCCCGAAAATTGATGATTTACTCCCGTATCTGGACAGATTTTCCAGAAAATCGACAATTTACTCCCGTATCTGGACAGATTTTCCCGAAAATTGACGATTTACTCCCGTATCTGGACTAATTTTCTTGAAAATCGACAATTTACTATCGTATCTGAACAGTTTTTCATGAAAACTGATGATTTACTATCGTATCTGAGCAGATTTTCCCAAAAATTGATGATTTACTCCCGTATCTGGACAATTTTTCCCGAAAATTGATAATTTACTATCGTATCTGAGCAGATTTTACCGAAAACTGATGATTTACTCCCGTATCTGGACTGATTTTCCCGAAAATCGACAATTTACTATCGTATCTGAACAGTTTTTCATGAAAACTGATGATTTACCCCTGTATCTGAATGAATTTCCCGAAAAAGCAAAGAAAAAGACCATTTCTCTGCTCAAAACGAGTTTTGAAATGGTCTTTTCTTATTGATTTGTTTCAGATAAGATTTTCAAAAAGGCATTTGTATTTTGACACTGCCTCCGTTTTTATTTTGCGTCTCAATCAATCAGTGTTGTCGCCCTGACACGGCTCAATGTTTCGGGCGTCATCTGCAGATAGCTTGCAATATACACAAGCGGAGCACGCAAGACCACCTGTGGCATGAGCTTGCACATCTTCTTGTAACGATCGCCCGCTGTTTCAAAACGCACCAAGTCGGCATGCACCTGGGAGAGAATCAAACTTTCTTCCAATATCTTACGATATAGAATTTGAATGTTCACGTTGTGCAAGGCCACCTGTTCCAAACGATGCTTAGGCAAAGCGTAAATCACTGAAGGCTCTATTGTCTCTACCTGCAAAAGGGTAGGAATTTCAAGAAACAGACTCTCTATGCACATGAAGATAGAGCGGTCGGAACCTAAATGTTCGGTAACTTCCTTGCCGTTTTTGAAATAGAATTGGCGTATAACTCCCCGATCTATGTAATAGATATTCTCACATACCTCGCCTTCTTTCAGTATCATTTCGTTCTTGCCAAATTTCATCGGCACAAGAATACTCTCTAAAACATCAAGCTCGTCATGCGTCATCGTACTGTATTTACGGGCGAGTTCACGGGCAATATCCCGTGGTGTGTTCAATGGTTCTCTCATGTTAGGAAATCCTCCATAATTAATATTTAAGTGTTCTGCTTTGCTGCATCCGAATTAATCGAGCTTGAGCACGGCAAGGAAAGCTTTCTGAGGAACTTGCACATTTCCGACCTGTTTCATTCGTTTCTTTCCCTGTTTCTGCTTCTCAAGCAACTTACGTTTACGGCTGACATCACCGCCATAGCATTTTGCAGTGACATCCTTTCTTACCTGCTTCACCGTCTCGCGGGCTATAATCTTGGCACCAATGGCTGCCTGAATAGCAATATCAAACTGCTGACGGGGAATCAGATCTTTCAATTTCTCACACATCCGACGGCCGAAATATACGGCATTACTCTCATGGGTCAGCGTCGAAAGGGCATCAACGGGTTCTCCATTGAGCAGAATATCCAACTTTGCCAACTTCGAAGGACGGAAGCTATCCACATGATAGTCGAACGAGGCATAGCCTTTCGAAATGCTTTTCAGCTTATCATAGAAGTCTATCACAATCTCCCCAAGCGGTATCATGAAATGAAGTTCCACCCGATTTCCACTGACATATTCCTGCTTTATCAGCTCTCCCCGCTTGTCGAGACACAGCGTCATAATCGGGCCGATATAGTCGGCCGCCGTGATAATCGATGCCCGGATATAAGGCTCCTCAATATGATCTATGAGTGTCTGCTCGGGCAATCCCGACGGATTATGCACTTCTCTGACATTCCCCTGCTTGTCGTAGACCATATAGGAAACATTCGGCACAGTGGTGATAACATCCATATTAAACTCGCGGTCGAGTCGTTCCTGAATGATTTCCATATGAAGCAATCCCAAGAAACCACAGCGGAAACCAAAACCCAAAGCCACAGAACTCTCCGGAGAGAATGTCAGAGAAGCATCATTCAACTGGAGCTTTTCCAACGATGCACGCAGGTTCTCATAATCATTAGGGTCAATAGGATATACGCCGGCAAACACCGTGGGCTTCACTTCCTGGAAACCCGCGATAGCTTCGCTGCAGGGATTGGCCACAGAAGTAACCGTATCGCCCACCTTCACCTCCGTGGCAGTCTTGATGCCACTGATGATATAGCCCACCTCGCCTGTCGACAGCTCGTCCTTAGGAACCATATCCATTTTCAAGACGCCGACTTCATCAGCATCATATTCCATGCCGGTATTAAAGAACTTCACCCTCTCGCCTTTGCGTATCTTCCCGTTGAGAACCTTGCAAAGCACTATAATACCACGGAAACTGTTGAAGATCGAGTCGAAAATCAGCGCTTGTGCCGGTGCATTCAGCTCGCCCACAGGTGCTGGTATCCTCTCTACTACAGCCTCAAGAATATCTTCCACGCCCTCACCGGTCTTTCCCGAAGCACGGATAATATCCTTTCGGTCACACCCGATAAGCTCCACAATCTCATCTTCCACCTCATCAGGCATGGCATTCGGCATATCAATCTTATTGATAATCGGGATAATCTCCAAATCATGCTCTATGGCCATGTAGAGATTGGAGATTGTCTGTGCCTGCACCCCTTGCGTGGCATCCACGACAAGCAATGCCCCCTCACAGGCAGCAATAGACCGCGACACCTCGTAAGAAAAGTCCACATGTCCCGGCGTATCTATCAAGTTAAGAATATATTCCTCACCGTCTTGAGCCTTATAGTTCATCTGAATGGCATGGCTTTTAATCGTGATGCCACGCTCACGCTCAAGTTCCATGTCGTCGAGCATCTGTCCCTCGGTAATCCGAATCGTCTGCGTCTTCTCCAAAAGTCGGTCGGCAAGTGTCGATTTGCCATGATCGATATGGGCGATGATACAGAAATTCCTAATATTGCTTATCGTGTCCATTGCTTATAATCTGCTTTTTTTACCATGCAAAGATAAAGAAAATTCTCTGATAATTTCGTATCTTTGCAAAAAATAAAACTATCAGACAATGAAAAAGATTCTTTTTTCCGCCCTTGTCCTGCTGACCTTTACAGCCTGCCATCATGAGACTATCGAGGAACGGGCGGCGCGTGAAGCCAAGGAATATACACAGAAGATGTGCCCCACTCCTGTTGTGAATTTCACCCGCACTGACAGCATGGTATTCGACAAAACAACGCGCACGCTGATTTATTTCTGCTCATTCACCGACAAAATGGACAACACGGAGATTGTCAACACCAATCGGACAAAACTGTCAGACGGGCTTCGTGAGGGGCTGCTGAACGACACGGGATTAAAAACCTATCGCGAAGCCGGTTTCCATTTCAAATATATTGTCCGCTCAGCCAAAGACCCAAAGAAAACACTTTATCAGGAGAAGTTCTGAATACTAATTTATTCTTGGCCAGATTTAAGCGGCATTTATCCGACTATATTGCAGTCCTGTAAAACAAATTGGAAATCTGCAATCCATTTGTCTACGGGAAATACAAGCACTTTTGGTCTGCGGAGACTTGTTTTTCTGTTATAAAATAGTAAGCATTATAAAAACGCTTGTTTTTAAGGGGCGACTATATAGCAATATCACTAATATATATGTTAGGTATATATTTTGTACTCAATTTAGAAAAGATATATTAATACTTGTATTTTTTGAAAAAAATGCTTTTTTTGCAGACAAAAGTCATTATCTAAATGGAGTTATAAAAAAACGACTTAACTGGATTTAAATTCAAAAGAGGAATAATCTTTTGAGCCTTTGGGGAAAGTAAGAGAAGTTCTCTATAAGAAAGAGAGAATGTTCAAAATTGAGGCGTAATGGACATTTGGTAGGCTGAAACCTCTCGGAATCCTTTTATTTACTACCTTTGCAGCATTTGAAAACCTATGAATAAAAACTGTATCTTCTGTAATAGCTCAAATGTTAAAAAGAATGGATATCGACGTTCTGTTCAGATGTATTCCTGCAAGGATTGTGGTAGGCAATTTCAAGGTGGTCTGCGTATATATAATATTTCTCTATGGAATGACTATCTGACGGCAAATCGGACGATTTCTGTTCTATCCACTCTTTATAAATGTTCAGAGCGAGCCATACGACGTAGGTTGAGCTTAGTGGTAAATAGCTTTACTGCTACTTACCCCAAATCTGCAGTAATAATACTGGATACAACATACTTTTCCAGGACATTTGGCGTGATGCAGTTTCAGGATGCTTCATCAGGCAAAATACCCTATCGCAAGTTTGTCAAGAACGAAACTAATAGAGATTATCTTGATGGACTTCGGTATATTGCGGAGCGTGGAACTATAATAAAAGCAGTGATATGTGATGGGCACATGGGGCTTTTGTAAGCTATACGTTTCTGTCCCGTATAAATGTGTCAACTTCACTAATTTCAGATAGTTAGAAGGCTTCTTACAAACAATCTGCATTTGCCTGCAGGCGTTGAATTATTGGCATTAATTAGAAGGATGTTCTCTATGAGAAAAGACTAGTTTATAACAGCTTTTGATAAATGGTGTGATAAATGGAAAGAGTTCCTAAATGAACGAACTCTTCTAATCTCGGGCAAGACGACCTGAAAAGGCTTAGAACGGCAAGACGTTCTATTAAGGCACATCTGACATGGTTCTATACGTGTGAGGGGCATCCAGATATACAAATACCTAATACAACAAACCTGTTGGAAGGATTTAACTCACAACTTAAAAGAGCACTCCTAATCATAATGGATTGAATAAAGCTAATAAAAAGAAGTTTATAGATGGATTCATAAATACAAAAAAGTAGGCTGGAATAACCAGCCTACCAAATGTCCATTACGCCAAAATTGACAATCTTTTGAGTGATAAAGGTTTTATATTTCAATCTCTTGTATGCCTCCGAATGCCACAAGGTTTTCGAAGGCATTTGCTTTTGCAAACAGTCCGCCATAAATACCTGCACAGATGAGCACTCCACCGTGAGCAAAGATAGCAACGTGGTCATAAGACTGTGTCTTTAACCAGTCGAGGAAAGCTGAAACACGGTCGTAGAGCAACGGAAAACTCTCACCTCCTGTAGCTTCAAGATGCATATAGTCTTTATACCACGCCAGAATGTGCGGGTCTTCTTTGGCAATGTCATCATAGAGTCGCATTTCCCAATCGCCCATGTTCATTTCTTTGAGGCGGTCGTCGAGCGTGGGATTGGGATATCCGCAATAGGCAGCAAGCTTGCGTGCACGTGTCAAAGGTGAGGAAAACACAGCATCGAAAGGTTGCTTTTTCATGAGGTTCTGCTTCGTGACAGCAGCTTCTTCTTCGAATGAATTGGCCACGGGAACATCGCTCCAACCATAGCAAGTGCCTTTAGGGACGTCCACTTTGGTGTGTCTGATGAGCGTTACTTTCATAAATTGATTGCCTGTTGAAATGAAATGATGATATAGGTGAGATAGAAACTGAGTTCTGTCAATAGGAAAACAGCACCGCAACAGTCGCCTGTGTAGCCTTGAATGCGATGATGCATCAGCAGATAAAGCAGATAATATACAAGTGCAGGAATCGCGATAGAGAGGTAGGGAACTCCTATGAAATACCATAGGGGAATGGCTGTAAGCATACCTTGGAAAAAGAGAAATATACCCGATTTGATGCTTAATTTACGGTAGACCACGCGGTTTTTGGCCGTTTCAGCTGTTCGTGCATAGGGCATATATTGAATGAGATTGGCTGAAAACATTTTGAAAAAAGGGTCGGCTGCGAGTATCATCAGAGCCGTGGTGCGAGGTGGAAGAATGGTCAGACATTGATAAAGCAACAGAAAATAGAGCACTAATCCAAGTGCGCCATAGGTTCCAATGTGACTGTCTTTCATGATGTCGAGTATGCGTTGGCGGTTGCTTCCCCCTCCTCCAAAACCATCAATGAAGTCGGCAAGTCCGTCTTCATGCAGTGCTCCGGTAATCATAATGCGTATGATGATGGCTGCAATAGCAGCTAAGGTGACAGGCATAAACAGCGAACCGAAATAAAGTGTGGCCGACATGCAACCCGCAGTAAGCCATCCTGTAAGCGGCCATAACTCTACTACGGTCTCATAAGCTTCTTTCTTTGGTTGGTATATGCGCCAAAAGGGGAAACGAGTAAAGAAAGTCAAGGCCGCAAATAGGCGGTCGCGCCATGAAATATTGTTTTGAATATCAATTCTCATCAGTTAAAAATATTTGGTGATATGAGCATTGTCAAAGTTGTTCATCTCGTTCATCATACGTATGGCAGAGTCGATAATCGGGTAGGAACATAGTGCGCCTGTGCCTTCACCGAGTCTTAAATCTAAGGATAATAACGGTTTGGCATTCATGAGGTTAAGCATGTCGTGGTGTCCTCCTTCATTACTGCAATGACCGAAAACGGCATAAGCGAGAATATCAGGATAGAGTTGAGAAGCAGCCAGCATGCAGGCTGTCATGATGAACCCGTCAACAAGGATGACCATGTGACGTTCTGCAGCACGGAGCATAGCCCCAATAGCCCCAACCATTTCAAAGCCTCCGAAGTAGCGGATAGCATCAACGGGCTTATAGTTTTGTGCTTGAAAATTGTCGAGTGATGCTTGCAGAACCTCAAGTTTATGGCATACGCCCTCGGAGTTGAGTCCAGAGCCTGCGCCAATGCAATCCTTCAAGGGAAGCTTTCCAAAGATACTCATCCAGATACTTGAAGGACTGGTGTTGGCTATTCCCATTTCTCCAAGGCAGATAATCGTACACCCTTCTTTAGCACAGCTGTCAACAAGTTCTGCACCTGTATGTATTGCTTGATAGAACTGTGCTTCAGTCATGGCAGGTTCATAGCGAAAATTTCCTGTTCCTCGGGCAATCTTGCGATTGATAATAGCAGGAAAAGCACTTAAATCATGGTCAACTCCCATGTCAACGATATGTAAATTAAAACCATGTTGACGGCAAAACATATTCACACCTCCGCCTCCTTGGGTGAAATTAATCATCTGTTGCCAGGTTACATCGCGTGGAGATGCAGACACATGCTCACGTTCAATGCCGTGATCACCACCGAAAAGCAGGTGGCAAGGGTGGGCAAGAGAGGGAGTTAATGATTGTTGAATAAGTCCTATTTGCAGGGCAAGTTCTTCCAGTCTTCCCAATGAACCTTTGGGCTTATTTAGATTGTCTATCTTGTTGATGAGCGCCTGTCTGATACTTTCATCGGGTATTTCAATCTTGAAATTCATCTTGTTTATTTAATCTTGACAGGTATTCCTGATACCATAAGAATTACTTCATCTGCCTTGGAAGCTACATATTGATTCATCCATCCCTCCATATCTGTAAATCTCCTTTGTATAGCATTGTCGCTTACACCACCGCTTCCTATCTCATTGGTTACAAAGATGAAAGTGGCTTCTTGGTTGGTAAATTTATCAAACTCTTTCTCTATGGCTCGCAGTGCATCAGCAACACTGGGCTGTTCGCTCACTTTTCGGTCTTTATCATAGAAGAAGTTAGTACACCAAAGTGTAATACAGTCAATTACACACACCTTATTATATATATTATGCCGTGACAGATATTTCTCTTCTTCTATGTTTGTCCAATTACTTCCCCTGCGTTCTTGATGCCGTGCCACACGTTGTCTGAACTCATCATCCCATATATGTGCGGTTGCCAAATATATGGGGTGGCTTGTCATGGATAAGGCCAATTGTTCTGCATACATGCTTTTGCCAGAGCGTTGCCCACCTGTAATCAATATGATTTTCTTCATGTTGCGAAGATACTAAAAAGTTGTTTAGGAATAGGTAGACAGCAATGAAAACAACAGAAAATAACCTTTAATTAGGTTAAATAATTGATTTTTCTCATTTTTTATGTTCTATAGCATAATTTCTGTTGTAAAAATTTGGTTGTTTCGATATTTTTTAATTACTTTGCACTCGTAAACAAGAAAAAGAAATACAAACAATAATTATTAATTAATTAATTTTTTAGAGAGACATGAAAAAGTTAGTTTTATTAGCTGCTGCTGCTTTGATGACAGTATCGGCTTCTGCTCAGACAGTACAGGAAAGCAAGACTTTCGATAACATCTATATCGGTGTTAATGGTGGTGTTGCTACAAAGACAACTGGTCATTCTTGGCTGAAGGGTTTGGATCCTAACGCTGGTGTTCGTATCGGTCGTTGGTTTACTCCTGTTGTAGGTTTGGCAGTTGAAAGCAATGCTTATTTCTCAAATAAGCCTTACACTTCAACAGGTACAATTGTTCGTTTCTTGAATACAAGCCTGTTGGGTACTTTGAACCTGAGTAACTGGTTTGGTGGTTATAAAGGTGAGCCACGTCCATTCGAGGTTGTTGCTGTTGCAGGTCTCGGTTGGGGTCACTTGTTTGGTAACTCTGCTGAATACAAGCGTTTCGAACAAGTTAATAACTTGACTTCAAAATTGGGTCTTGACTTCGCATTTAACTTTGGTGCAGAGAAAGCTTGGCAGTTCTATGTAGAGCCATCTATCAACTATGGTTTGAATGATGAGAGCGGAACTCCGTACAATATGGGTAATGGTGGTATCCAGTATAACATCAATCACAGCTATGTTCAGTTGAATGCAGGTTTGATCTACAAGTTCAAGACCTCTAACGGTACTCACAACTTCAAGATTGTTACTCCTCGTGATCAGAACGAAATTGATGCTCTTAACTCACAGATCAGCGACCTTCGCAATGAACTTGCTAAGAAACCAAAAGAGGTTATCAAGGAAGTTGTTAAGGAAGTTCCTGGTGCAGCAACAGTTGTTAATCCATTGTTCGTAACATTCGCACAGGGCAAGTCTACTTTGACAAGCGAAGCTAAGTCTGTTCTTGACAACGTAGCTAAGGGTAGTACAGTTCAGATTGTTGGTACATCTTCTCCAGAGGGTTCAAGCTCACTTAACAAGAGACTCTCTCAGAACCGTGCAAACGTTGTTGCTAACTACTTGAAGAATAAGGGTGTAAACGTAGAGAAAGCTGATGGTAAGGGTGTTCAGGGTACTACATCTAACCGCCTCGCTGTAATTTACGTAAAGTAATTTAGCTAATACTAATTACAAAAATATATCCCCGATGGAGCAATCCATCGGGGATTTCTTTTTTATGTATATAGCGTTTTTATTCTATAGATACAATATATTGTGGATTAAGTCAATGTGAAACATTGATAATCTAACCTGCACATTCGTTATTATCATCTGTCTGAAGTGTTGATATTGGACTTAGCTGCAATCAATAGATAACGAAAGTTCTAATGAAGAATTTTATTAAGTCAGTTTATAATGATTTCAATATTTACAGGACAATCTTTTATACTGTCCAATACATGGTTTTAATTTGTATTGAATTACGATGTAATCTGACTCATATTGCATGCTGATTTGACGCAGATTAGGCGTTGAAGTGACGCAAGTTGAAACGTAATATGCGCTATTTTACATGGCTTTTTGGAATTTAAAAACCAGTAAAATAGCGCATAAAACGTTTAAAGGAATATTCCTTGTTTGGAAATCTATACCGAAGTTTAACACGAAAAGATGCAAACTACTGCTTACGATAAGTTAGATTGAATACTTTTTGGGGCAAACTAACTCAATATGTAGCAATCCTATATGCTATTATATTCATTGATAGTCTTTCTGTGTCATGCTTTTTTACTATGGAATATGAGCTGTACTATGATGATATTCACGAAATACAGCTATCTTTTATCAATGAAAGTTTCAAGTACCTTTGTGTGCCCATTCATAGGAATGAGGTCATAGTCAGCGATTACTGCGGGAATCATGCAGCTGAAACCCTCACGTAATTCAATCTCGTCTCCTGTCTTATGAATATGAATTTTGCAATCACCTTTAAGACACATCGTAATGACAAAGCTGTCGTTTCCGATGAGGTTACGGTGGAATGGGGAAGACGTGTCAACGATGTGTACATTGAAATAGGGTGTGGAAAGCACCGGACAGTCACACTCTGTTTGAATGGAATAATGTGTGCGATAGTCTTTTTCGACATGGAAATCGAGGGCTTTGGCAGCTAAGTCCGTATGCAGTTCTCGGGGTTTCCCGTCAATGCCGGGTCTGTTGTAATCATAGATGCGATAGGTGAGATCGCTGCTCTGTTGTACTTCGGCCAGCAGAATACCACCGCAGATAGCGTGCACACGTCCGGCAGGGAGATAAAATACATCACCTGCATGTACCTTGTGGCGTGCCAATACATCGGTAATAGTGCCGTCGGCAATGCGCTGTTTATATTCATTTTCGTCTATTTTCTGCTTAAAACCCACATAGAGAGAGGCTTCAGGATCAGCGTCGATGATATACCACATCTCGCTTTTCCCGAATTTTCCATGTACTCTTTGTGCCATTTCATCATTGGGATGAACCTGTATGCTGAGGTCATCTCGGGCATCAATGAATTTCACCAAAAGAGGCATTTGCCCTTTATATTGCTTGGCAACATGTTCTCCCAATATCTCTGTAGGATAGCGATTGATGAGCGAAACGAGATCCATGCCTTTGAAATCACCATTGGCAATGATGTTAATACTTGATGGCACAGCACTCACTTCCCATGATTCTCCCACGGGAGCAGCATGTTCTGGCAGATGTTTCCAGGTTGTGAGTTTCTTTCCTCCCCACACGGTTTCATGCAGGTTGGGTTCAAACAGTAGCGGATATAAATGTTCCATAAGTTTATGTTGATTTTATTTGAGACTCTCGCGATACCAGTCATAGAGTTTCTCTACGCCTTCTTCGATTTCTATCTTGTGTGTCCAGCCGAGGCTATGCAACTTATCTACATTGATGAGCTTGCGTGGTGTGCCGTTGGGTTTTGTTGCATCCCAGATGACTTCTCCGGTGAAATTGACAGTCTTAACGACAAGTTCGGCGAGCGCGCGGATTGTGAGTTCTTTGCCCGTTCCCACATTGATGTGGCAGTTTCGGATTTCACCAAGCGACGGAATGGCACCGCCACGACCCTCTGAGTTGTTGCGGTCTACAGTGCCGTCAGTCTTTGCACCATAGAAAACAGATGAATATTTGTCAATGCCGATGATGTCCTTGAAGTCAACATTCAACAGCACATGCACGCTGGCATCAGCCATGTCCTCACTCCAAAGGAACTCGCGCAGCGGACTTCCATCGCCCCAAAGTGTCACCTTGTTGTCTTCGATGCCATAGAAAGCAAGTGCTTTCAAGATGCGTTCTTTCGTGTTGTTGCCATCAACATTGCCTTCACCGATGCGTTCGCGCAGGGCGTCTGTAGGGTTTATAGGACGTTTGTTCATGTCGTTTCGGATAGCCTCCCAGTCATTGTCATGAATGAGTTTTGCTAAATAAATCTTGCGCATCATTGCCGGCATCACATGACTATTCTCCAGATGGAAGTTATCATTTGGGCCATAAAGATTGGTAGGCATGACGGCAATATAATTCGTTCCATATTGCAGGTTGTAGCTTTCACACATCTTTAGTCCGGCAATCTTCGCAATGGCATATTCTTCATTCGAGTATTCCAAAGGTGAAGTAAGCAGGCAATCTTCTTTCATTGGCTGTGGTGCATTCTTTGGATAGATGCATGTGGAGCCAAGGAAAAGCAGTTTTTTGACACCATGTTTATAAGCATTTTCTATCACGTTGCATTGCATTTTCATGTTCTGCATGATGAAATCGGCACGGTAAAGATAGTTGGCCATAATGCCTCCGACGAATGCAGCTGCAAGCACTACAGCATCTGGTTGTTCTTCATCGAAAAACTTTCTGACGGCCAATTGATCAGTCAAATCCAATTCCTTATGACTCCGTCCGATGAGGTTCGTATAGCCGCGTTGCTCTAAATTCTTCCAAATGGCAGAGCCTACGAGTCCGTGATGGCCTGCAATATAAATCTTACTGTCTTTTGCTAATGTCATTTTCTTATGGTTTATATCCTGTTGTAACTAAATTATTTGCGTGTAACTCTGACGAAAAAGAGGATTAAGAAGATGTAAGCGATGAGCGAACATACCTCACTTAATGGGTTCGTCCACCATGTTGCAGGTACAGAAAGCCCCATGTCGGATAACCAAATCTCCAATCCTGCAAACTTCAACAATGCACTTACAACACCCATCAGCGCTCCCCCAGCAATAAAACCGCAGGCAATGAGCGTGCCACGCTCGCCACGCTGCTTGTTCACTTCTGCATCCTTGCTGCGCGAAGTCACCCACCAATTGATAGCACCACCAACAACAAGCGGTACGTTCAGTTCCAAGGGAATGAACATTCCTAATGCAAAGGCCAACGCTGGAACTTTACATAGTGTGAGGATAATGGCTAATAGTGCACCGATGCCATAGAGTATCCAGGGCGCACCAACACCATTCATGAGCGGATCAATAACAGCAGCCATTGCATTGGCCTGTGGAGCAGCAAGACTTCCACTTGCAAATCCATAGGTTTCATTAAGCAACATCATCACACCGCCTACTGTAGCAGCACTCACTAACGTGCCCAAGAACTTCCAACTTTCTTGTTTTCGTGGTGTCGTTCCTAACCAGTAACCGATCTTCAAATCAGTGATGAAGCTGCCCGCCATGCTTAATGCAGTACAAACAACGCCTCCCATTATGAGCGCAGCTAACATGCCGGCATATCCTTTCAGACCAACGAAAACCATCACAACGCTGGCTAAAATCAAGGTCATCAGCGTCATTCCAGATACAGGATTGCTGCCCACGATAGCAATTGCATTGGCTGCAACCGTGGTGAAAAGAAATGCAATGACTGTCACAAGCAATATTCCCACAACGGCAAAAAGCAGATTTCCATGCATCACACCTGTCAGAAAGAAGATAAAAGTGAGCAATAACACGACAATATTTCCCACGGCAATAATTTTGAAACTGATGTCACGTTGCGTGCGTTTCACCTCATCTATGTTTCCACCTTTCCCTTTCAACTCACGTGCAGCAAGGCCAACGGCATCGCGAATGATACCCCAACTACGGATGATACCAATGATACCGGCCATTGCAATGCCGCCGATACCAATGCTTCGGGCATAGGAACGGAAAATCATTTCGGGGCTCATGGCACCCACTGTCTGTGTAATGGAAGGATCCCATTGGTTTAATATCTGGTCATGGAACAGGAGTGACATGCCTGGAACAATCAACCACCACACTGCCAAGCTTCCAAAACAGATGTAAAGTGCATATTTCAGACCAACGATATAGCCCAAACCAAGTACGGCTGAACCTGTATTGACCTTGAAAACAAGCTTTGCTTTGTCGGCCAAATCAACGCCCCAACCAATAACACGGCTTGTGAAATTCTCATTCCACCAGCCGAATGATGCCACGATAAAGTCGTAGAGACCACCTACAAGACCTGATAACAGAAGAGGCTTTGCTTGGTCTCCGCCCTTGGCACCGCTCACAAGAACCTGCGTGGTGGCTGTAGCTTCGGGGAAAGGATACTTGCCATGCATGTCGCTGACAAAGTATTTACGGAATGGGATAAGGAACAATATGCCTAAAATACCTCCTAATGCCGATGCAAGAAATATCTTGATGAAAGACGTAGTCATTTCAGGATACTTGGCTTGAAGTATGTAAATGGCGGGCAAAGTAAAGATAGCACCGGCTACAACAGCCCCTGAACAGGCACCGATACTTTGGATAATCACGTTTTCGCCAAGTGCATTGCGCCGCTTGGCAGCTGTAGAGGCTCCCACTGCGATAATGGCAATCGGGATTGCGGCCTCGAAAACCTGGCCGACTTTCAGTCCCAAGTAAGCGGCAGCAGCCGAGAAAAGCACAGCCATGAGAATGCCCCATATAACTGACCAACTATTAACTTCGGGATAAACCTTAGACGGACTCATCACCGGTTCATACTCTTCGCCTTCCTTGAGTTCACGGAACGCGTTCTCGGGCAGCTGTACTGCCTCCAACTCTTTTGTCTCTTTTTCCATAATTTCGTAATCTTCTACAAAGGTAAAGCAAATGAAGATAAAATCAAAATAATTGGGAGTTTTTGCATAAGAATATTCACATTTGTCATGAAGGATAGCATGAAGTCTTCTGGTTTAGGCATAAAAAAAATCGGGAAGCAGCTATTGTCTCCCGATTTTATATCGTTCTTATTTCAGCAGGTCCGGACGCAAACGCTTGGTTCGTTCCATAGCCTGATCAAACTCCCATTGGCGTACTTTCGCCTCATTTCCACTGAGAAGAATTTCAGGAACCTTCCAACCTTTATAGTCAGAGGGGCGGGTGTAGATTGGCGCAGCAAGCATATCGTCTTGAAAACAGTCGCTCAAAGCACTCTGTTCATCACTGATTGAACCAGGAATAAGCCTTACAATGGCATCTGTCATCACTGCAGCGGCAAGTTCTCCGCCTGTCAATACGTAGTCGCCGATACTGATTTCACGTGTAATCAGATGATCTCTGACGCGCTGGTCTATGCCTTTATAGTGGCCACAGAGAATGATGATATTGCCTTTCAGCGACAATTCGTTGGCTATATGCTGGTCGAACTGTTCACCGTCCGGACTGGTATAAATCACCTCATCATAGTCGCGTTCGGCTTTGAGGGCAGAAATACAGCGGTCAATCGGTTCACATTGCATCACCATACCTGCGCTTCCACCATACGGATAGTCATCAACACGGCGCCATTTATCAAGTGTATAGTCACGAAGATTATGCAAATGGATCTCTGCCAAGCCCTTTTTCTGGGCGCGTGCAAGGATAGATTCTGTGACAAATCCTTCAATCATCTCCGGTATTACTGAAATAATATCAATTCTCATGGCTGCAAAAGTAATGCTTTTTATCGGATTGGACAAGTCTGCCGCAGTTTTATCGGTTCTCAGTCCCTTGTTTTATATCATTCATTTCCAAACAGGTTGATGAATTCTTCTTCTGAAATAATGGGGATTCCAAGCTGTTGTGCTTTCTGATTTTTAGAGCTGGCAGAGGTCACATCGTTGTTGATCAGATAGTTGGTCGACTTGCTGACGCTTCCCGTTACCTTTCCTCCCTGGCTCTCAATGTAGGCTTTCAGCTCGTTTCGGTTCTTGTAATGGTTCACATCGCCGGTTACAACGAAGGTCAATCCCTTACAGTTTTCACCGCTTGCCTCATTGTTTTCCTGGCTGATATGCACCTGTCGGAGCAGTTTTTCAACCATCATACGGTTTTCTTCATCATGAAACCATTTCACAATCTGGTTGCTCTTTTCGGGCCCAATGCCTGCAATGAGCGAGAAAGGAGCCTCTACTCCCGGCACAGTTTTATCGCTTTTACCGCTTGCAATATCAATAATCTCATGCAGCGGATAGGCACTGAGCAGTCGTTTGCAAACGTCCTGACCACACAACGGAATACTCAATGCATAGAGAAAGTGGTGGGCTTCAACATCGCGGGCCTTTTCAATAGCATGTAATAGATTACGCACACTCTTCTCACCAAAGCCTTCCAGGAATGAAAGTTCAAGCGCATGGTTCTTGAGTTGGTAAAGATCGGCATATTCTTTCACCCAACCCAAGTTGATAAACTTTGCCACGGTCTGTTCCGACATGCCGTCAATGTTTACACCTTCCTTGCTCACAAAGCGGGCAAACTTGCGTAACTGTTTGGCCGGACACTTGCCATTGGTGCAGTGAAGGGTCTTGGTTTCGCTGGCCGTACTCATGGTAATCTGAGTCTTTGAACCACAAACTGGGCATGCTTCAGGTATCTTCAAATCACCAATCTTTTCGTTGACACGGATTACTTTGGGTATGATTTTATTGGCTTTGATAACACTCAATTTCGTCCCTTGACCGCCAATGCCTAAGCGTTCGCATTCACTGATGTTGCAAAGTGAGGCACGTTTCACGGTTGTTCCCTCCAATTCAACCGGTGTAAACACGGCAACCGGCGATATGGTGTTGGCTGCACAGCTCCATTCTATGTGGTCTAAAACCGTGTCTGCACTTTCATCTTGCCACTTAAAAGCATAGCCGGCACGCGTAGCATGATGCCCCGTGACACTTCCTGTCTGTGCAAATGTCGTGTCATCATAGGTGATAACCAAGCCATCGACAGGGTAGGGATTTACCTTTCCGGTCACTTTCTCCGTCCATTTTGCAATCACCTGCTCTATATTTTGCAGGGTGGGGACCTCTATCTTTTCGCGTTCTACGGCTTTCATGCCGTTTTGTTCGAGCCAGTCCATACGTGCTCCCCACGAGTTTATCGGCTCTTCTGTATAGACCAATGTAAAGGGTATCCAGTTGAGGTGACGCTGTCTGACTTCGTTTACGTCCTTCAATGTCAGCGAGCCCGAGGCCAAGTTGCGCGGGTTGGCATATTCTTCATCGCTCTCGATATTGAATTGTTCGAAGTCTGCATAGCTGATAACACATTCTCCCCGAACTACAACATGCCCCTTGGACTTAATCTCTTGGGGGATGCCTTGAATGGCATTGGCCAGATGAGTGATATTTGTTCCGATATGCCCGTTGCCTCGTGTCACCACTTTTGTAAGCTTTCCATTGTCGAAAGTGACTACAAGTGTCAAGCCATCAAGCTTCCAACTGAGCCAGATTGGACGTCCCTCGGCCCATTTAGCAAGCTCTGTGGGCTGTTTGGTCTTGGCCAATGAAAGGGCAGGAAACTCATGTTCTTCTTTCTGTCCGGTGATGTTGTCTTCCGAAACGCGGTTGGTCGGCGAGTCGGGAAACTTCTGTCCGGTTTCTGTTTCTAATTGCTTCACTTGGTCGAACATGGCATCCCATTCGTAATCGGTCATCAGTTCGCCTTGTCCGTTATAGTATGCATCTGCAGCCCGATTGAGCAAATCAACCAGCTCGCGCATTTTCCTTAATTTGTCTTCTGCCATTTTTTTAGATATAGATGGTTATGGTTTAGCAAATATACAATATTTATATTACAAATCGTTGATAATGCCATAAAAAGTTGTTGCTGTTTGTATGAGATGAAATTCAGAGGGAGTTCGGATAAAAAATACCGTGTGTTCTCCTCATCAGAGAAACTACTTTTTATCATGAGATAACAAAAGATGAATCAGCTTGTTGATAAGACTGTGATAATGAGTGATTTATAGTTGTGTTGTAACTTGCGTCACTTCAGCGTGTGATTTGACGCAGATGACGCGCTGATATGACTTGAATCACACGCTGAAGTGACGCAAGTTACAACGCCGTTGCTAAGGAGTGTTGTTATGAACAGGCCTGGCGGAATTGATTGGGGGTAATCTGTGTGAGCCTTTTGAAATATTTGCAGAAGAAGCTGACGGTAGGAAAATCCAGTTCTTCTGCTATCTGTGCAATACTCTTGTCACTGTGTTTTAACAACACTTTGGCTGAAGTGATCAGCGCACGGTCTATCCATTCCTTGCCCGTCTGCCCGCTTATCGCTTTCACAACCGTACCAAGATAGCGGTCGGTGAGGCACATCTTGTCTGCATAGAAAGCCATTTTATGTTCTTGTTTACAGTGATTGTTGACCAAATAGATAAAGCGTTCGAAGATATTTCGCTCGTTGGAATGTTCCGAAGTCACATTGTCCTTTACCATCGAAAAATGGAAATCGTATTGATAGATAATCGTACGAATGATGCTTTTAATCACTTGTTGACTGTGAGGTTCTTTCGAAACAGCTTGGAGAAGCAATCCGAAAAGTTGTTGAATAAAATTGTTTTCAGCATCAGAAAGCTGTTTTTGAGCGTCTGTCATTGGTCGGTTGAAGGTGGCAGGAATGGCATCATTCATGGCAAGATGCATGAAATCGGGTGAGCATGCCATGCCGGTTAAGTTGAAATCTTGCGATGCTTCAAGGGGCTGAATGATGGTTCCCGGCGTGAGAAAAACAAGGGTTCCGGCTGTTAATTCCTTATCAAGAAGATTGAAACGCACTGTAGCTTTGCCCGTACGTATCAAGCCGTAGCGATAGTCTTGCAGCTGAAATATCGAGCCAATCCGCAGTACTGCTTGGAGAGCATACCTCAAATCGGTGACCACGGAGAAGTCTTTGGTGACGACGATATTGCCGGGAAAGTCGCTTTTGTGAGACTCAACGAGTTTCTTGAAGCGGTCGAATGTAAGTGAAAGGGGCTTGTCTTGCATCTCTTTTTGGTTTGAAATATGATGCAAAGATAATGAATTTTGCCTTTCAAAGCGCTTTTTTTACTTCGTATCTTACGAAAAGAACATTATCCAATAGAAAAGGATAACACATCATCATACATTTTGTTCTATCTTTGCAGCAGTTAGATAACAGAACAATGAAAAGGAAAATCTTGATATGTTGTTGCGTTTTGCCCCTGCAGTTGTGGGCACAGTCGCTCACATTAGAGGCTTGCAAGCAGCGAGCCGAGGCCAATTATCCCGCCGTGAGTCAGTATCGTTTGATAGAACTCACACGCGATTTCACCCTTGAAAATGCGGCAAAGGCTTGGCTTCCCCAAGTTTCGGCATCGGTCAGTGGGGTTGCATTTACGGATTTATTAGATGTGAATGATCGGATGAAACGCTTAGGCATAGGCACAAAGAACACCATGGCTTCGGGCATGGTAATGGTTAATCAGAATGTTTATGATGGCGGACAAATCCATGCGCAGCGCCAAATCGCGCGTGCACAAGCCGATGTTCAGCATCAGCAGTTGGCTGTTTCAATGTATGATTTGAACCGTCGTGTGGAGCAACTCTACTTCGGTGTGCTGTTGTTGGATGCCCAAATCAAGCATACACAATTGTTGCAGGAAGATTTAAGTCTTAGCCGTAAAACTGTGGAAGCAATGCAGAAAGGAGGCATTGCCAATCAAAGTGATGTCGATGCCGTGGCTGTTGAACAGGAAAATGCTTTGCAGTTGCTTGATGCGCAGCAGGCTTCACGGTCGGCTTATATAAGGATGTTGGGACTCTTCATACATCAATCGTTAGGCAATGATGTACAGTTGCAGATGCCGATAGCCTTGGAGTTGAAGACAAGAGAGGTCTATCGGCCGGAACTTTCCTATTATCAGGCACGCGAATCTCTGTTAGAAGCACAGCGCAAACAACTTAATTCCCGCCTCTTTCCTACGCTGAAAGCCTTTGGAATGGGCATTTATCATACCAAAGTTACTGATTTGATGAAGAATGGAATGCTGGCCGGTGGGCTGACACTAAGTTGGAATATCGGTGCACTCTATACGCGGAAGAATGACCTTCGCAAGCTTGATGTGGAGCGACAGCAGGTAGAAAGCGAGCGGGCTACATTCCTTTTCAACAACCGTTTGGAGGTGGAAAACACCGAAGGAAACATTGCTATGCTGAAGAAACAGCTTGTCCGTGACGATGAAATCGTCAGACTTCGTGAGCAAATTCGTGATAAAAGCGAGAAGAAAGTGCGTTTGGGTACGGAGAGTGTCAATGAGATGTTGCGCGACATCAATGCCGTTTCAAAGGCACGTCAGCAGCGTTCTACTCACGAAATTCAGCTGATAGAAGCTCTTTATGCACTCAAAACGAAAATCAATCAATAATTATAAACTTCACATGATGATGAAAAAGATAATGCCATTTGCGGCTTTGCTCTTGATGACGGCCTGCAGTAATAACGATAAATCATTTGATGCAACGGGCACTTTCGAGGCTACCGAGGTAACAGTTTCTGCCGAACAGACGGGTAAATTGCTGCATTTTGATGTAGAGGAAGGCGGAAAAGTCGTGGCAGGAACAGAGGTCGGATGTATCGATACGGTGCAACTCTATCTGAAAGCACGCCAGATTGGAGCTGTGAAGATGGTCTATCAGGCACAGAAACCGAATACAAATACGCAGATTGCAGCTTTGCGTCAGCAGGTCGTTAAGGCACAGGAAGAAGTCAACCGCTATGCAGAACTCGTGAAAGACGGGGCTGCAAACCGCAAGATCTTAGATGATTCGCGGAGTCAGTTGCTTGTGTTGCAACGGCAGTTGGCAGCTCAAAGTGCTACGTTAGGAACCTCAACGCGTAGCTTGAACGCACAAATGGGGACGACAGATGTTGAGAAACTGCAAGTCGTTGACCAATTGAGGAAATGTCATATATCGTCACCTATCAACGGAGTTGTACTTGAGAAGTATGCCCAACAGGGAGAGTTTGCAATAGTGGGAAAGCCACTTTTCAAGGTTGCCGATGTTGATAAGCTCTTTCTGCGTGCTTATATCACAAGCCAACAACTGCAGAAAGTGCGCCTCGGACAACGTGTAACGGTCTATGCAGATTATGGTGGAAAGCAGCGTAAAAGCTATCCCGGTACAGTGGCATGGATAGCTTCTAAGAGTGAATTTACACCTAAGACAATCCTCACGGATGACGAGCGTGCGGATTTAGTTTATGCCATAAAGGTAGCTGTAAAGAATGATGGTAACATCAAAATTGGTATGTATGGAGAAGTCAATTTCCGTTAGCCGACTGTCAAAAAACTATGGAAAGGTACGGGCTTTGAATGATGTTTCGTTCGAAGTTTGCCGTGGAGAGATCTTTGGACTCATAGGGCCTGACGGGGCAGGGAAGACCACATTGTTCCGCATCCTGACTACACTGTTGCTGGCAGATGAGGGAAGTGCCAGTGTCGATGGCTATGATGTAGTGACAGGAATGAAAGGCATTCGCTGTTGGGTAGGCTATATGCCAGGTCATTTCTCACTCTATCAAGACCTCACAGTAGAGGAAAATCTAAACTTCTTTGCTACACTTTTCTCCACAACCATAGCCGAAGGATATGACTTGATAGCCCCAATCTATTCGCAGATTGAGCGTTTCAAGACGCGCAGGGCAGGCGCGTTGTCTGGTGGTATGAAGCAGAAGTTGGCGCTTTGTTGTGCTTTGGTGCATCAGCCTTCCATTCTTTTTCTCGATGAACCTACCACAGGTGTTGACCCTGTTAGCCGTAAAGAGTTTTGGGAAATGCTTGAAACATTACGGCAAAAAGGCATCACTATTTTTGTTTCTACGCCCTATATTGATGAAGTGAAGCGGTGTAATCGCGTGGCATTCTTACATGAAGGAAGCCTGAAAGGAGTGGGGGATCCTGATGCTATATTAGAGGAATTCAAAGATGTTTTCAATCCTCCTGCCCTCGAACATGATACAAAAAATATGCAGGAAGAAGCTGAAGAAGAGGTTATTCAGGTGCAGCATTTGGTGAAAGCCTTTGGAGATTTTCATGCCGTTGATGATATTTCGTTTAATGTTCACCGTGGAGAAATCTTCGGTTTTTTGGGAGCTAATGGTGCAGGAAAGACCACGGCAATGCATATTCTGACAGGACTCAACCAGCCTACAAGCGGACATGCTACCGTTGCAGGCTTTGATGTGTCTATACAGTATGAGCAAGTCAAGCGGCATATCGGCTACATGAGTCAGAAATTCTCACTCTATGAAGATCTCACCGTGGTAGAAAATATCCGACTTTTCGGCCATATCTATGGAATGACATCAACCGAGATAAACACCAGACTCACTCAGTTATTGCAGCGTTTGCGGTTCACCGACCATGCCCATGCTATTGTTTCTTCCCTTCCTTTGGGCTGGAAACAGAAGCTCGCTTTCTCTGTCAGCATCTTCCATGAACCTGATATCGTGTTTCTTGATGAGCCGACAGGCGGTGTGGATCCAGCCACAAGGCGACAGTTCTGGCAGTTGATTTATGAGGCTGCTCATCGTGGAATAACGGTCTTCGTGACCACACATTACATGGATGAAGCCGAGTATTGCGACCGCATCTCTATCATGGTTGACGGTAAAATCAGTGCTATCGGTACACCGTCCGAGTTGAAAACGCGCTTTCGCAAGCCTGATATGAACAGCGTATTCACACTTCTGGCACGTCAATCCACCCGACAAAGTGATTAGTTATGAAAGAGTTTTGGTCATTTATCATTAAGGAAACCAAGCATATAACACGTGACAAGCGCACGATGATGATTTTGTTTGGCATGCCCATCATACAGATGTTAATCTTTGGTTTCGCCATTTCTACCGATGTGAGAAATGTGAGAACAGTGGTTGTTACTTCGCAAGTTGATCACCAGACACAGCGTATTGTCGATGCACTTAACCAATCGGAATACTTCAATGTGATGTATCAGGTGCACACGCCAGCCGAAGCAGAACAGCTCATTCGCAATCAAAAGGCTGACATGGGGGTGGTTTTCAGTTATGATTTTGCCAGCAGACATGATGGCGTTCAGCTCATTACCGATGGTACCGACCCCAATATGGCACAGCAATACAGCAACTATGCCTCGCAGATTATGGGTACCCAACTCATGAATGTCATGCAGAAAGAAGTGCCAAACAGCGTTTCTCTAAAGATGCTTTATAATCCACAGATGAAGAGTTCCTATAATTTTGTGCCCGGCATCATGGGTATGTTGCTGATGTTGATATGTGCAATGATGACGAGTATCAGTATTGTACGTGAGAAAGAACGGGGCACTATGGAAGTCTTGTTGGTGTCTCCTGTACGCCCTCTGCTTATCATTGTGTCTAAGGCAATGCCTTATCTTGCGTTGTCATTTGTTGTGCTGTTGAGTATTCTCCTCATGGCGCGTTATGTGTTGTGGGTACCGATTTCGGGTAGTCTTTGGCTTATCTTCATGGTGTCTGCCATATATATATTCTTGGGCTTATCTTTGGGCTTATTGATTAGTACGATAGCAGAGACACAGATGGCAGCCTTGTTAATGTCGGCTGTTATGCTGTTGATGCCCAGTACTTTGTTGAGTGGCATGATGTTCCCTATAGAGAGTATGCCACGCATTTTACAGTGGGTTTCAGCATTGATGCCTCCAAGATATTATATATCTGCCATGCGGAAGTTGCTTATTATGGGCGTAGGAATTCAACATGTCGTGTCAGAAATCGTGGTACTTTCAGGCATGACCGTTCTTTTTCTGACTGCAGCATTGTTGAAGTTTAATAAAAGATTGGAATAAAATGCTGATACGTTATCTCGTTTATAAGGAGTTCTTACAGATGTGGCGCAATCGCTTTCTGAAAGTGTTAGCGCTGATTTATCCTGTGGTTATCATGTGTGTGTTTCCCTGGGTGATGAATATGGAGGTGAAAAATGTCGCGGTGGTAGTGGTTGATAACGACCGATCTACACTCTCGCAACAGTTGGTGCATCGTATAGAAGCCAGTCATTATTTCGTCTTCAAAGGACAAAAGACTTCCTATGCTGATGCTTTGAGCGCCGTAGAACAGTCTGAAGCAGACGTGATAGTGGAGCTTCCCGCCCATTTTGAACGCGACAGAATGCGAGGTGAAAACCCTCAAGTGCTTATTGCTGTGAATGCTGTCAATGGGTCGAAAGGCATGCTGGGGGCTGCTTATATGAACCGCATTGTAACCGAAGCGGTAACTCCCGAGGGGCTGATTACGGCCTTGAACGACCGTGTTTCCACCTTATATCTATATAATAAGCATTTGGATAGTAAGCTGTTTATGATCCCTTCGCTCATGGGACTCCTGCTGATGATTGTCTGTGGAGCTTTGCCTGCGTTGAATATCGTAAGCGAGAAGGAGGCCGGAACCATTGAAGCTATCAACGTAACGCCTGTGAGTAAGTCTGTGTTTATCATGGCAAAACTCATTCCTTATTGGCTTCTTGGATTGGTTGTGATGACAATCTGCTTTGGTTTGGCATGGCTTATCTATGGTTTTACGTGTGAGGGTAACTTGGGATTAGTTTATCTTTTAGCCCTTCTCTTGGCCTTTGTCTTCAGCGGTTTCGGTCTTGTGATCTCCAATTACAACCAGACCATGCAGCAGGCCATGTTCGTATTATGGTTCTTTTTGTTAGTGTTCATGTTGATGAGTGGCTTGCTCACGCCCGTGCGCTCTATGCCCCGGTGGGCTTATCTGACGACATATATAAATCCGGTGACTTATTTTATTGACGGCATTCGTACGGTTTTCGTGCGCGGAGGGGATTTCCATAGCATTCTTCCTCAGCTGCTTGGCCTCACAGGATTTGCCATTTTCTTTGATAGTTGGGCTGTTTTGAGCTATCGGAAGAATAGCTGAAAGCAAGCTTCTCCTTACTCCTCAGAAGGAGGAAAATATGATTTTTAATCTGTTCTACCTCTTCGAAAGAAAGGTTCGGATAGGTTTATAATTTCTTTTACAAAAGCTTTCAAATGCTTGCGATATTCAAAAATCAAAATCAGTTGGACGGAAATACGGGAGTTTTGAGGCTGT
The DNA here is from genome assembly GCF_001814685.1 of Prevotella sp. HMSC077E09. Taxonomy (NCBI): domain Bacteria; kingdom Pseudomonadati; phylum Bacteroidota; class Bacteroidia; order Bacteroidales; family Prevotellaceae; genus Prevotella; species Prevotella sp. HMSC077E09. Next base: position 73,315 of record NZ_KV817582.1, read on the forward strand.
TTTGTAAGTTTTTGAAAGTCAACATGTTATTTCATTTGATAGATTTTTCGTGCTTACTTGATGTGAAAATATCATGCAATTTGACGCAAGTTAGCCTGCAATCTACGTCAAATTGCACGCTGAAGTGATGCAGATTATACGCTGAAATGGCGCAAATGACATGCTAAAGTGGCTTGAATTGCACACAAGGAGCATGGATTTTGAATTTCTGGCAGTGTGTAATGGGCCAGAATAGTCTGTTTCCTTATTTTTTATTTTCTATTTGGTCGTGTCTTGAAGTGTTAAAAACCGTGATGCAAAATTTACATAGTTATACTATTTAGTGAGTGCTTCATATCCATTTTCAGAGGCATTAAATCCTTTCTTTTGTCTGTACTTTTAAGGAAAATTCATATGAAAAATATAGCAATCTGTATGAAAAAGTCTTATCTTTGCAAAAGAAGCTATGATAAATAGGATAGTCATTTGGTATAAATTCAAATTAAAATATTATCAAAACATGATGAAAACAAAATGGTATATAGGGGCTTTGGCTGCACTTTTAGTAGCTTGTAAGGCACCGACTCTACAGGAAGAGGCTGCAGGAAAGTATGGTAAATTCACGGTGAACGGCACGGAACGCGCTGAAATTGACAGCATGGTGAATGGCGTGGCCTTTCAGTTTCTCCACAAGATGCACAGTAATCAAGAGAACATCTTGGTTTCTCCACTTGGTCTTTGCTATGCTTTGAATATGCTGAATGCCGGTGCAGAAGGCGTGACACAACAGCAGATAAATCATGTTTTAGGGCGAGAAGGATTAACAGACAGTTTATGTCGTAAGATGTTATTGGCTGATGCTGCAACGGTGAAGAGTCGTTCGGAAAGTTCTGATGACGAAGTTGCTACACTGACAAGCGAGAACAAGGTGGCTGTTGGCGCAGGCGTTAACTTGCTCCCGGCCTTTGAAGAGCGCATGATACGGAATTATTTTGCTGCAATTGAAGCAGGAGATGAAGCTCAAAAGATAATTCTCAGCAACACATTGACGTTTGAAGGAGTATGGAAAGAGGCTTTTGAGCCAACGGAGACGGAGCCCCATTCATTCACGACCGAACAGGGAAAGGCAACTAAGGTGCCGATGATGAGGGGTCAATTCGACCTCAATTATATGGAAACAGATGATTATCAGTTGGTTAAAATTCCATATAAAGGCGACTTCAATCTCTATGTGTTACTGCCTAAGACAGGGAAGAAGTTAGCGTCGGTTGTTTCTGATATGAATGCTACTTCATGGCGACAGGCTGTGAAACAGATGAAGATGGCCGATGTAAGTCTATGGTTTCCAAAGTTCAGTGTAGCCAAAAAGAATGGCATGAAAAGCGTTTTGAAGCAGTTAGGCATGCAGGATGCTTTCGACAGCAAGCGTGCCAACCTCTCCAATATGGTGGCAGAACGAGCCTATGTTGATGATGTCAAGCAGGAAGTGAAGATTGATTTCAATGAACAGCGCACACATGCTGAGGCTAAAACTACGGTGGAAGTGGCTGTACTTAGTGCCATTGATGAACCTATGAAAAAGGAAATAGAGAAGCGTTCTGTGTGTTGCGATCATCCATTTTTCTATGTAGTGACCAATCGGTTTGGCGCAATTTGTTTCATGGGAGAGTATCAGCAACCTTAAAACAATGGGCTTGTCGTGAGCTGTTCGATTTGTTTTTGTGAAATGAAAGCCTATGTTTCTTGATTTTTTTGCCTACATTTGTGTTCGTTATGAAAGTCATTGTAAGTAAGGAAATAGAGCAAGTTTGTCCTGATTTTGTTGGGGCTTGCGTGGAAGCTAAGGTTGTTAACTCTGATTATAACAGTGAGTTGTGGAAGGAAATTCATGCAATTAGTGGACGGTTTCGCGCTGAACTTACCACAGAAACACTGAAAGATGTCAGTGGAATTGCAGCAACCCGTCGCATATATCGGGCTTGTGGAAAGGATCCTTCGCGCTATCGTCCGGCCTCTGAAGCTTTAATTCGTAGAATATTACAAGGAAAGAAGCTTTACCAAATCGATACTTTGGTAGACTTGATTAACTTGGCTTCGATAGTCTATGGATATAGTATCGGTGGTTTTGACGCTGATAAAATGGTGGGTGAACAGCTGACTTTAGGCATAGGAAAAGCCGATGAGCCTTATGAAGGGATAGGACGTGGCTTGATAAACATAGAGGGTTTGCCAGTCTATCGCGATGAAATCGGGGGCGTAGGAACGCCTACCAGCGATCATGAACGCACGAAGATAACGGCTCAAACAACTCATCTCTTGGTGCTTATCAATGGATATGACGGCAAAGAAGACTGTGTCAGAGCTAATGCTTTGTATATTCAAGAACTGCTTCGAAAGTATGCCGGCAGCGACGGAGGCCGTTTCTTTGTCTATAAATAAAGCCGTTCAAAATTTTGTAGGCTGTGATAAAATCATTAAATTTGCACTATTACTCCATGTATATTTAACTATTTAATTAGAGTTTTATAAGGAAAAATAGAATTATGAAGAAGAAAATTATCCTGCTGGTGACAGCATTGTTGATGACGATTACTGCCAGTGCACAGTTTGAAGAAGGTAAACTTTATTCCGGAGCATCATTAACCGGTCTGAATTTAAGCTATAACGGAGCTGATGAACTGAACCTTGGTGTTCAGGCAAAATTGGGTTATATGATTGAAGATGACCTGATGTTGTTAGGTAATGCAAGTTTCCAGACAAGTTCAAGTAAAGGCACTCCAAACAGTATGTCACTGGGTGTTGGTGGTCGTTATTATATAGAACAGAATGGTATTTACCTTGGTGTCAATGCTAAATTCGTGCATACAAAGAGTTATAATGACTTTATGCCAGGCGTTGAAGTGGGTTATGCTTTCTTCATTAGTCGCACGGTAACCATCGAACCGGCTATCTACTACGATCAGAGTTTCAAGGATCATAGCAAATATTCTACCGTTGGTTTGAAGGTCGGTTTTGGCATTTATCTCTAATTTTCATGTCAGATAAATATCCTTCTGCATTGTTGGAGAAGGCAGTAAGCGAGTTTGCTAAGCTGCCAGGTATAGGGCGCAAATCAGCTTTGCGCCTTGTATTGTATATGCTCCGGCGTGAAAATGAAGAAGTAGATGCCTTTGGAAAGGCCATCACTACACTGAAGCACGATGTGAAATACTGCAAGGTATGTCATAATATCAGTGATACAGATGTGTGTCCGATATGTTCTGACATCCGAAGGGACGACACAACAATCTGTGTAGTGGAGAATATTCAGGACGTTATGGCCGTAGAAAAGACCCAGCAATATAACGGGTTGTATCATGTTTTGGGCGGTATCATCTCTCCAATGGACGGTATTGGCCCTAATGATATAGAGATAGAGTCGCTTGTGGAGCGTGTGAAGGGTGGCAAAGTGAAGGAAGTTATTCTTGCCTTAAGCTCCACCATGGAGGGTGATACGACGAATTTCTACATCTCACGTAAGCTTGCAGCTTATGGGGTTGATGTCAGTGTGATTGCCCGTGGCATCTCTGTTGGCGATGAACTTGAATATACCGATGAGGTGACCCTCGGTCGGTCTATTATTAATCGAACACCTTTTAAACAATGAAACGCATTCAGAAAATTCTTCTTCTCAATTATCTTTTCTCATTGGGGTTAGCTTTGTTATGGGTCGTTCTCAATGAAAACGATGTGTTTGAGCTTGTAGGAACGTTGCATACTGATGCCAATTCTGACTTTATGCTCACTTCGGTGATGGAGATTATCACGATTTGTTCCATTCCCATTGCACTTAGATTGTTTAAGTTTGGCACTATTCGTGAGACTGTAAGAAAGGATAACAGTCAGCTTCATAGCACCTTTCTTGCATTCTCACTTGTGCGGATTGACATGCTTTTAGTGCCGATGTTGGTCAATGCAGTGCTTTATTATCTCTTTATGAATGTGGCTTTTGGTTATATGGCCATTATTCTTTTCTTGGCCTGCTTCTTTGTATTTCCTTCGCAAGAACGCTGTGAACAGGAATACAATGATATGCTCAAGTCTTAAATTATCAATCTTCTTGGCAGATTATGCAACTCTCGGTAATCATCGTCAGCTATAATGTCAGGCTTTATTTGGAGCAATGTCTTTGCTCCGTTTGCCGTGCCATAGAAGGGCTTGAAGCCGAGATAATCGTTGTTGATAACCACTCGAAAGATGATAGTGTGGCTTATCTGAAGCCACTTTTTCCCGACGTTCTATTTATTCAGAGCTTTCATAATCAAGGCTTTGCACGTGCCAATAACATTGGTATCCGACAGAGTAGAGGAGAGTATGTGTTGCTGTTGAACCCAGATACTATTGTCGGTGAAAATGTTTTGAAAGATGCTTTGGCTTTCATGCAACAGCATCCTGAGGCTGGATCTGCAGGAGTTTGCATGCTCAAAGCTGATGGTAAGCCTGCTTTGGAAAGCCGCCGTGGGCTTCCAACTCCTATGACTGCATTTTATAAAATGACAGGACTCTGTCGACTTTTTCCTAATAACAACCGCCTTGCACATTATTATATGGGAGGCATTTCATGGAATGATGCCCAGCAAATAGAGGTTGTCAGCGGTGCTTTTTGTTTGTTGCGACGTGAGGCTTTGCTGCAAGTAGGTTTGTTGGATGAGGATTATTTCATGTATGGGGAGGACATTGAACTGAGCTATCAGCTGCTCCACAACGGTTGGCAGAACTGGTATTTGCCACTCAACATACTGCATTATAAAGGCGAAAGCACTGCAAAGACTTCTTTTCGTTACGTGCATGTGTTTTATAAGGCCATGCTTATTTTTATCCGTAAGCACTATTCTGCAGCCTCATTGATTGGCATGCCATTGGAGTTTGCCATTTTCTTCAAGGCCTTGGCTGCCATGTTTCATCAGTTAATAAGCATGATATTGCGGGCTTTTAACCTATCTTCGAAGCATCGGAAAGATGACTGTTGCTATATTTTTATTGGTCGCGAGGCAATGCTTTATGCCTGCCGAAAGATTGCAATAAATAATGGCTTGAAGGCTCGTTTCATTGAGGGCAACCAGACTTCGATGCCTTCAGTTTCTCTTGAAGAGGCTTGTCAACGTTTCTATTTGGTTTATGACATGGAGGTTTTCGACTATGCCTATGTGTTGAAAGATATGGCTCTGCGTGCTGATGAACGCTGTTCGTTGGGCACATATCGCCGTAAAACCCTGATAACTGCAGAGGAAATTATATATGAAGAAGGGTAAAGTGAAACTCAGAGCCATGGAGCCCGAGGATCTTGATGTGCTCTATGAGATTGAAAACGATGCCGAAATGTGGCATGTCGGTGCTGTAAATGTGCCTTATTCCCGCTATCTGTTGCATGATTATATCGCTCATGCTACAGGGGATATCTATACAGATCGGCAGGTGAGACTCATGATAGAGAATGCCGAAGGACAATGTGTCGGTTTGGTTGATCTTGTAGATTTCAATCCACAACACAATAGGGCAGAGGTCGGAATCATCATTCAACGGGGCTATCGCCGTTGTGGCTATGCCACAGAAGCTCTGAAACTCATGCTCCACTATGCCCGAAAGGTGATACATCTGCATCAGGTTTATGCTGTCGTATCAGTTGCAAACATTCCCTCTCTGCATCTTCTTAAATCATTGGGTTTCAGTGATAATGTTGTTTTGAAGGATTGGTTGTGTGATGAGGGAGCCTTTATTGATGCGCATTTATTGCAATATTTTTTATAAAAAAGGCATAGAAACGTTTGGAAGAATAAAATATTATCATTACCTTTGCACTCGCAATTCAGAACAAGGTGCATTGGTGCGTTAGTTCAGTTGGTTAGAATGCCTGCCTGTCACGCAGGAGGTCACGAGTTCGAGTCTCGTACGCACCGCTGTTATCTTTGTTGAATTTGCCGACTGGTGCGTTAGTTCAGTTGGTTAGAATGCCTGCCTGTCACGCAGGAGGTCACGAGTTCGAGTCTCGTACGCACCGCAAACCTCATGGCAAAAGTCATGAGGTTTTTTCGTTCCTGCAATGAATGGATCAGACTTTCTTTTACATTATGGCTGATGAAATGAATACTTTACTGTTGCTGTATCATTTTCATGAACTTATTTTACAAATGCCTTCGTATAATTACGATATTCTGAAAGGAAAACATTCTGGTTGGAAATACGCGAGTTTTGAAGGCGTTTGTTAATGTATTGTCAATCAGGAAATTATGAATTTCAATAGGAAGCAGACCGTTTTCTAATGTTTCAAAATGACGCGTTTTGATAGGAAATGGAGTGTGAAATGGTGCAGATGGCACGCTTAGTTGGCTCTTGTCAGCCTGTAAACTGATAGAGATAGCGGTGCATGATGACGCTTGTGATGTAAAATAGTCAGTCAAAAGAGAGGATGACAAGGTCTGAATGATGAGAAAAGACCATTTTATCCGCTTCTTTTTTCCTGGAAGGTGAAGTTGAAACGACGCTTTTTTTGCATAATAAATTTTACAAAACTACTCTTTGAAGTTGTGCTTTTTTCCCTTTATTCTCTATTCGTATGTTTGTTCTTGTCACTTTATGAAGATTTGCGGGAGGCTTTCTTAGTGAGACAAATCCACACAACCAATAGGGCAATCATCGTCACGTTGGCTATCAATATGTAGCCCAAGGTGTCGAGTTGGCTTAGTGCAAACTGCCGAAATGCAGGCATGTGGGTATTATAAACTTTGAAGGTTGTCAGTGCAATTCGTGCCTTATCCCAATAATAATAATCTGTCATCATAAGTCCATGGAAAGCAACAAGCAGTGCAATCTTTATCCAGTTATTCATAGTTTTCTATTGTTTTTTGAGAGTTAGTGGGTGCAAAGGTAATGAATTTTCACTGAATATATCAAGCATTACAGATAGATTTATCTGATATGTTGCCAACTTCTCCTCGCTCAAATCAATCTTCGAATGATTTCCTGAATATATAACAGCAAATGAATATGACGAAGATTGAGCAGAGACCACCAAAGATAAAGTATATGGTAAGCAGTATGAGGGTAAACAGATCAAAGTCCATAGAAGGCAGAAAGCATAGTGCCAATATGAAAAGATTACTGATAAAAACTTGCAGAATGGCCATTTTTATCCATGAATCTATATTGAAGAATATCCATGCAACTGCTCCTCCAACGGGATAGGCGAGTGCAAACGAAAGCGTGTAAGAGAGTAAATCCATACCGAACAGGATAGAATTCTCATCACTAAAGAACCATATTATCATTTGAATCTGGTTACAAGCTACCATCAAAAGATAGATTAAGAGGTTTGCCAACGCAAGGTTTCTGATAGTATGGCGTGGAGAATATATTTCTTTTTCCATGAGAAATCGGTTTTATAGATTGTATTTCTCTTTCAGTTTCAAAACAAAACCATTCAGCTTCTCATCTTCTTTGGCAATGATGATGCCCTGATTCTTCGTGAACATGAAATAAAAATGCGTTGGTGTGTCTATGATTTTGTAGAGTTTGTCATAGGAGACAGTGCTTTGCTCTGTATCGGTCTGACTCTCAAAATGGTCGTCGAAAAGCGATATTTTGAATTTGGTCATACTGCTTAATACCTTGTTCTGTTCGTAGAGTTTAGCTGCTCTGCGGTCTCTCCGCTTTCTTATATACCAGTTGTAGAAAGCTGTTAAGAGAACAGCGAATATGCTTAGCTTGACAGTGAGCATAGGATCATGAGTAGCGGTAGAAAGGATACAGGGGCCCCATATAAGTAGCATTGCGATGCTTGCAATGGTGGCAGAGCGGTTGAAATGGTATTCCGTGTTGCTTATAACGCGGTTGAACATGATGAAATCTTCCTTGAGAGGTTTCTTTGTTATAATTATTTTAGGTTCTTCCATAATGGTAAGTTTTGAGAGAGCAAATATAGGAAATATTGTTCAAAGTTGTATGGTTTCAGTCTGTTTTCCTTTCTTTCTCTATACAATCATAAAGTTTTTGTAGTGTAACAAAGTGCTCGTTTTATCCATTTTTATCGTAAAAATGTGGTGAAATATGGGCAGTATAATAAAATAAAAGCATTATCTTTGTAAAAGAAAATAACCAATAATTAATCAGAACACAGGTATGAAAACCATCTGTACTGACTTTAGCGTGATTGCAGACTATTATCGAAGGCACTACGAAGAGGTGAGACTTTTCGTTGCCAAACGGCTCATGCAACATGGTGAAGAGGCTGAGGACATCGTGCAGAATGTATTTCTAAAGCTCATGACGGCAGACAAGATGATTACTCCCGTGACCCTACCTTGTTTGGTATATACGACTGCTCGCAATCTGATTTGTGATTATTGGCGTCATCGTCACTATGTTGATGATTACGAACATTATATAAAATTTAATGGTTTGAAAACTACTGATGACAATCCCATGTCGGTCTGTTCTGTTGCTGAAACTCAGGAATTTCTTGAGCAGGGTATAGCTCGTTTAACTGTCAGACAACAGCGTGTGTATCGTCTCCATATTTATCAAGGTATGAAAGTCAGTGAAATATCCAAGACTTTGGCTGTGAAATATAAAAGTGTGGAGCATTGTTTGGGAGATGCGAGAAAGGGAGTAAGGGAGTTTATGAAGAGGGAGTTGGTGTGAACATGAGCCTTACCTATATAATTAAAAAGCCTCTTTTCTTTCTTAATAACTGTGAGAAAAGAGGCTTTTTATATTTATATTGTCTTGCAAAATAAGCTTTTGCAGGCTCTATTTGCATATTCTTCCCTGTTCTTTTTGAGGAGAGGGACGAGGAAAGTTTCCTATTTTTTTGCAGGAACTGAAGCTGCCATCTTTGCTGAAGGCTTATAGGCTTTATTCAGACCGGCAATGACTTCATTGGTAATATCCAATGCCTTGTCAGCATAGAGCAGATTATCACCGGCTTTACTGAGGATGAGACTGTATTTCTTATCTTTGTTATAAACCTTCAGATAGTGCTGAATACTATCGCGAAGCGCATTGTTATATCTTTCAGTTTCAGTCTGGAACTCTGTACTTAAGCGTTGATTGAGCACCTGAAGATCGGAGTTCTGCTTCTGAAGACCAGCGTTAATAGCCTCTGCTTGCTCACGAGTGTAAGCGTTTTGCTGTACTTTTTGCTGGAAGTTTGCAGCTGCAGCTTGCAGTTGTTGCTGTTTTGTTGCGAGGGTATTCTGGATGTTTTGTCCTTTCTTCTGAAGCACCATAGAGTAGTCTTTGCAGAATTGATACTGGCTCATGATGCTGTCTACCTCGACATAGGCAATCTTCATTTCTTTTGATGTAGGCTGAGCGGCATCAGATTTTGCATCTACTTTTGGGGCAGACTGGTTGCAACTTGTCATAGCCAAGGTTGCAATTGCAGCCACAGCCATTGTCTTAAGAATGTTTTTCTTGTTCATTTCCTTTTATTTGTTTTTTGTTTTTAATCTGTTGTTAATATGCCCTGTTCTTCTTACGTGCTTCTTTATCCTGATCAATAACACAGTGGATGCCTTGTTTCCGCAGCCCTGGATTGTCGTGAATATGCTGTGAAGAGAACTTACCATTCTTCTGAAAGATGAGCTTTATGCCTAATAACGCCATAGATATAGCAATTATTAACACGCTCAATACTAATGTCTTGATCATTTTTATTACTTTTGCAGTGAACCTCTTGGCACTTAAATATGGGCAAAGGTAATATAAATCGACAAAAGAACAAAATAAAACAAAATAAAAAGATATAAAAAATGAGTAATGTAGAACTAAGACCTGCTCGCGTGTTTGAGCAGTTTGCAGAGATTAATAAGATACCTCGTCCTTCTAAACACGAGGAGAATATGATTGCATATCTTAAGAAGTTTGCAGCTGAGCGCAACCTTGAAGTGCAGGAAGATGAAACTGGTAATGTCATTATCCGTAAGCCTGCAACCAAAGGGATGGAGCATTTAGCAACGACAATCCTGCAGAGTCATATGGATATGGTATGCGACAAGCTGGTTGATGTGGATTTTGATTTCCATAAAGATGCCATTCAAACCTATGTCGATGGTGATTGGTTACGTGCCAAAGGTACAACACTTGGTGCTGATGACGGTATCGGTTGTGCCATAGAATTAGCTATCCTTGATAGTAATGACATTGAGCATGGCCCAATAGAGTGCGTCTTTACGCGTGACGAAGAGACAGGTTTGACAGGTGCATTTGGTATGAAGTCTGGTTTCATGACAGGCAAATATCTTATCAATCTCGACTCTGAAGATGAGGGACAGATATTCATTTCGTGTGCAGGTGGCATCAATACAACGGTTACTTACGATTTCACACGTGAGGATGTACCAGCTGATTTCTTCTTCATGCAGGCTTCTTTGAAGGGCTTGAACGGTGGACATTCGGGCGATGATATTAATAAGAAGCGTGCAAATGCCATTAAGATAATGGCTCGTTTCCTTTATATGGAGCAGAACAAAATGGAACTTCGCTTAGCACAATGGAACTCCGGCAAGATGCATAACGCCATTCCACGTGATGGAAAGGTGATTTTTGCAGTGCCTGCTGACCGTAAAGAAGAGGTAATGGCCGACTGGAATATGTTCACTGCAGGTGTTGAAGATGAGTTCCATGTAACAGATCCTACAATGTATTGGGGCATGGAGAGTGTTGATCGTCAGCAAGTGATGCCACAGCAGACTTCTCGTGGTCTGATATTATCATTGCAGGCGCTTGATAATGGCCCGCTTACAACTTGCCAGGATGAGGCACTTGCCTATATGGTTGAGACCTCAAGCAATGTTGCCAGCGTGCAAAGTGAAGCCAATAAGGTTGTGATTGTGGCCAGTCAACGAAGCAATGTGATGAGTAATCTCACGAATATGGCCAATACGGTCAAGGCTGTTTTCGAGCTGAGTGGTGGCAAAGTGGTTCAGAATGACGGCTATCCTGCATGGAAGATGAACCCTAACAGCAATCTTGTTAAAATCACGGTGGACGCTTACAAGAAGCTGTTTAAGAAAGAACCAACCGTGAAAGGTATTCATGCCGGACTTGAATGTGGTCTCTTTTCTGAGAAATATCCGGAACTTGATATGGTTAGTTTCGGACCGACTCTGCGTAATGTTCACACGCCGGATGAGTGTCTGTATATCCCAACCGTACAGATGGTATGGGATCATTTGCTTGAAATTCTGAAGAACATTCCACAAGAATAAAATCTTATAGGTAATAAGTAATGAAACTGCCTCACTTTCAACAGTTCCTATTAGGGACTTTGAGAGTGAGGCTTTTCTATGAATTACTTATAAAATTATGGTTTCTTTACCGCTGTTTCAGAAGGTGCAGAAGCTAGTTTCTCTTTCAATATCTTGACTCCTGTTGGGCAAAACGTGTTGAAAGGGCAGTCTTGGCATTGTGGTCTTTGACTTTTGCAAATATATCTTCCATGTAACAATAACCAGTGATGTGCATTTCCTACATCTGCTTTCGGTATGTATTTCATCAACTCCAACTCTACTTTCAACGGTGTGTTTGCCGTTTCAGGAACGAGTCCTAAGCGGTGACTGACGCGGTATACATGAGTGTCAACGGCCAAGGTTGGCTTTCCAAACCACACGGCTTGTACCACATTAGCCGTCTTTCGGCCTACTCCCGGAAGTTGGGTCAAGTCATCCGTGTTGTCGGGAACCTCGCCATTGAAACGCTCCACCAATATTTTTGCCATCTCACTCAGGTGGTGTGCCTTGGAGTTTGGATAGCTCACGCTCTTTATCAGTTGGAAGATATCCTCCCAATCAGCCTGTGCCATAGCCTCGGCCGTGGGGTAATGGCGATATAGTTCGGGCGTAATCATATTGATTCGCTTGTCTGTACACTGTGCACTGAGTAATGTTGCAACAATCAACTGAAATGCACTTCCAAACTCAAGTTCGGTGGTAACCGGGCCTTGTTCCTTTCGGAAGTAATCTAAAATATAATTGAATCTTTCTTTTCTTGTCATGTGGCAAAAGTATAAAAAATATAGTATCTTTGCAACAATAGATAGATAAAAAACAATGAATACAAAGAGAATATTAGGTTATTTACATGAACTTTCGGCCAATAACAACCGGGATTGGTTTCATGAACATAAGGCAGAATATGACATATGCAGGCAGAATTTCGAGGAAGGAGTAGCACAAGCCGTGGCAACTATTGCGCAGTTTGATGCCTCTATCTCGCATATCACGCCCAAAGATGCCTGCTATCGTTTCAATCGTGATACGCGTTTCAGTGAAGATAAGCGTCCTTACAAAGACCATTTCGGCGCTTATATCTGTGCACATGGCAAGAAAGCGCTGCGCGGTGGCTATTACATTCATCTGCAACCAGGTCAATGTCTCTTAGGCGTTGGTTCCTACTGGTTGCCTACAAACATTCTGACGGCTTGCCGAAATGAGATTATGGGTAATATCGATGAATGGAGAAAATGCGTTGAGAATGGGAAGTTTGTTAAGCTTTTTGGCTATCCTAACGAGGGAAAATGGGATGAGCCGGGTGGAAAAGGCTTTGGATTGGCAAGCTTAAAGACAGCTCCTAAAGGTTTTCCGCGCGATTATGAGTTTGTGGAATACCTGCGCATGAAAGATTATTGCTGTTGGCATGCCGTATCAGATGAATTCTTTGAAGGCGACAGTTGGCTCAAGAAAATCACTGATATCTTTAAGACAGCCAAGCCAATGATGGACTTTATGAACAATGTTATTGACGATTACGAATAAAGTCTTCGGCACGTTGTAGGTCTTCCGGAGTGTCTATACCCACAGTTTCGACATTTGTGATGCCCACTTTTATGCGATATCCATTCTCCAACCAACGCAGTTGCTCGAGGCTTTCGGCCAGTTCGAGTGACGATTGGGGCAGTCGGGTGATTGCTTTCAGCACTTCGGTGCGGTAGGCATAGATACCTAAATGTTTCAGAAAAGGATATTTCTTGAGCCATTCTTGCCTTTCTACACCACGCACAAAAGGTATGACGCTGCGGCTGAAATACATGGCATAGCCACGATTATCAACTACAATCTTGGGCGAGTTGGGGTTTTCTACGGCCTCAATACATTCGAAAGGTTTTCCTAATGTGGCAATCTGTGTGACTTCATCCTCGAAGCAATGGCACAGCGTTTCAATCTGACTCTGGGCAATAAAAGGCTCATCGCCTTGGATATTTACAACAACATCGAAGTCGCCCCCAACCTTTTCAAGGGCTTCTTCAATGCGGTCTGTGCCACTATGATGCTCAGTAGAGGTCATCACGGCCTTGCCTCCGAATTCTGTAACCTTATTATATATACGCTCATCGTCGGTCGCAACGTAGACAGCATCTAACACTTTGGCTGCCTGTTCATATACATGTTGAATGACAGGCTTGCCTGCCAACAGCGCCAAAGGCTTGCCCGGAAAGCGCGTTGAAGCGTAGCGGGCGGGAATTAATCCAATGAATTTCATTTTGTATAGTTTCTTATTATTACCGCAAAATTAATAAAAAATAGGATAAAAACATAGGAAATGGATCCTAAAAGCTTATTTTTTGTTCCTCTTCTTCCTTATAGATAAGCTATAATATCATGCAGTTAAGATACTTTCTTCCAGAGAGATAGCGTGTAATGTAAGTTGCTTGGTTTATGATTTCACTACCAATGTGATTGGATGACAAATGTAGAAACCTCCTTTTTCTGTAAATATTCTTAATCAGTTTTTAACATATCCAGAGGAGACCAAATAGAAAAGCAGGCGCCATAAAATGGAGATGTTTTTCTGATTTCAAAGGCTTTGGCCTGTAATCTCATTCATAATGTGTTGTAATTTGACTTAAGTTACACTGTCTTTTGAGTCAGATTGGAGTGTAACTTGACTCAAATCATAGTGTGATTTGATACAAATTGCAACATCTTTCTGCGTGATTTGACATTGTAATTTTTACTTAATTGTGTAATATTTTGATAGTCAATAGATTATAAATTCATGAAAAATAGCCTATATGTAGAGTCGGGGAGAATTCTATTTCAAATCAGTGAGCCTACAGAATGCAATCGTAAATATCTTTCAAATGAATTAACACATAAATCGTTTATCGGAATTATAAGGTTTAGGTTGCTTGTAACAGGTTGATGATGAAAGAAAGAAAACTATATATTTAGGGATAGATAACATTCAGAATATTATAATAAAAAACGCTAACTTATTTTGTTGTCTTCTATTATTTTCTTATCTTTGGCCTTGAAACTATAATAGAGAATACAGTGAAAAAACTTATATTATTCATATACGCTTTGCTTATGCCTCTGCTTTTGTCGGCACAAAAGATTGTCTTGGGGTCGTGTACTACGCATGATGGAGGACAATATAAGGGACAGATGATGAACGGGAAACCGAATGGAAAGGGGCATACCGTATTCAAGAATGGCGATACTTACGAAGGAGAATATATCAAAGGAAAGCGTGAAGGTTATGGTGTCTATTCGTTTTCGGATGGTGAACGCTACGAAGGACAATGGTTTCAAGACCAGCAACACGGGCGTGGTACTTTTTATTTTGCCAATAACAATAAGTATGTAGGCCTTTGGTTTCGCGATTATCAGCAGGGACAGGGCACGATGTACTATTATAATGGCGACAAATATGAGGGGAATTGGGTCCAGGATAAGCGCGAGGGAAAGGGGCGTTACACCTATTCGAGTGGCGCATATTACGAGGGTCAGTGGAAGAATGACCAGAAGAGTGGCCGCGGTTTCTTTGATTGGGGGGACGGAACTACATATGATGGTATGTGGGCTAATAATCAACGGTCTGGAAAAGGGACGAATAAATATGCCGATGGTGACGTATATATAGGCAATTGGGCTGATGACATACAGAATGGCCGAGGCATCTATAAGTTTCAGAATGGCGATGTCTACGAGGGAGATTACGTTCAGGGAGAACGCACCGGAGAAGGTATCTTCAAGTATGCCAACGGAGATCGCTATACAGGACATTTTGAAGATGGGGCCAAAAGCGGTCAAGGCACGTTTGAATGGCGTTCGGGTGATGTCTATGTCGGACAGTGGAAGAACGATCTGCAGAATGGTCATGGCAAGCTGACAAAGAAAGCCGGTGACAAGTTTGAAGGTGAATTCAAGAACGGAAAGATTGAAGGAGAGATTATCATTCACTATGCCAATGGCAGCCGTTTCAAGGGAACTTACAAGAAAGGTCTGCGCAACGGTGCTGCCATTGAAGTGGACAAGAATGGCAACCGGTTTGAAGGCAGTTATGTAGACGACCGCCGTGATGGTCGTTTTGTAGAGAAAGATCGTAATGGAAACATTACACGTACAGGTCGCTATGAGCTTGGTCGCCGTTTTGAAGACTGATTAGAGAATTTCAATTTGTTTGGAAATGATAGTTGACAGAATAGAAAATCTTGGGAAATATGTGGCCTTGCATCCGCTTTTTGCAGATGTTGTCACATTCATGCAGACGCATCAGCTCGTGCAGCTTGAAGAAGGAAAGCATGTTATCAAGGGTAAAGAACTGTTTGTGAACATTGAAACATGTAAAGGAAAAACGCAGGAAGAAGCAGTGTTGGAATATCATCGGCGTATGATAGACATTCAGATACCGCTCACGACAGACGAGATTTTTGGCTATTCATCAGTTGAAGACTTGCCCAAGGTGACGTTCGATGAAGAGAAAGACATTGCAAAAATCTCCAGTATTTCGGCACAAACCTATGTGAAAGTAAAGCCTGGACAGTTTGCCGTTTTCTTCCCGCAGGACGCTCATGCACCATGTATTGCTGATGCAGAATGTATGAAAAAGGCTATTTTCAAGGTTAAAAAATAATTGCATTTGACTATGGAAACAAAGAAAGAAACCTCAAAAAAGAAGATTGCTAAGACTGTGAAGAAACCTCAGACCACGAAACATATCGGTCTTGTTAAGAATGATCCGTATTTGGAACCCTATGAGGATGCCATTCGCGGACGCCATGACCATGCCTTGTGGAAACTCTCACAGCTGACCCAAGAAGGCAAGAAGAGTTTGTCGGATTTTGCAAGTGGCTATGATTACTATGGTCTGCATAAGCTTTCCCGTGGTTGGGTTTTCCGTGAATGGGCACCGAATGCCACGGCTATCTATTTGGTTGGAGATTTCAATAATTGGCAGGAGGATGAAAAATATCTTGCTAAACGCATTGAAGGGACGGGCAACTGGGAACTTCGTTTGCCTGAAAAGGCCATGCATCATGGTGATCTGTTTAAGATGCATGTGAAGTGGAATGGAGGAGAAGGAGAACGTATTCCAGCCTGGGCAACGCGTGTTGTGCAGGATGAGGTGACTAAGATTTTCTCAGCACAGGTATGGAGTCCCAAGGAAACTTACCAATGGAAGAAGAATAATTTCAAACCTCAAACCTCTCCGTTGTTGATTTATGAATGCCACATCGGAATGAGTCAGGATGCAGAAAAGGTGGGCACCTATACGGAGTTCAAGGATAATGTGCTGCCCCGAATAGTCAAAGATGGCTATAATTGCATTCAGATTATGGCCATACAGGAGCATCCCTACTATGGTTCTTTCGGCTATCATGTCAGTTCTTTCTTTGCTCCTTCAAGTCGTTTCGGTACCCCCGAGGAGCTGAAGGCTTTGATTGATGCAGCCCATGCCAAGGGGGTTGCGGTGATTATGGACATAGTTCATTCACACGCTGTAAAGAATGAAGTGGAAGGGTTGGGTAATCTTGCAGGCGATCCCAACCAGTATTTCTATCCGGGAGAGCGTCATGAGCATCCTGCATGGGATAGTCTTTGCTTTGATTATGGTAAAGATGACGTTATACATTTCCTGCTGTCAAACTGCAAGTATTGGCTTCAGGAATTCCATTTTGACGGCTTCCGCTTCGATGGCGTTACCTCAACGCTCTATTACAGCCATGGATTGGGTGAAGCATTTGGCGGATATGGCGATTATTTCAATGGTCATGAAGACGACAATGCCATTTGTTATCTCACCTTGGCCAATAAACTCATCCATGAAGTCAACCCCAAAGCAATTACCATTGCGGAGGAAGTGAGTGGCATGCCAGGCCTTGCTGCCAAGTTTGAAGATGGTGGATATGGCTTTGATTATCGTATGGCGATGAACATTCCTGACTTCTGGATTAAGATCATTAAAGAGCAGAAAGACGAAGACTGGAAGCCAAGTTCAATCTTCTGGGAGGTGAAAAACCGGCGCGCTGATGAGAAAACAATCTCTTATTGTGAGAGCCATGACCAGGCATTGGTAGGCGACAAGACCATTATTTTCCGTCTGATAGATGCTGATATGTATTGGCATTTCAAGAAAGGTGACGAGAACGATATGGCTTTCCGTGGTATAGCACTCCACAAGATGATACGTTTAGCTACGGCTTCGACAATCAACGGCGGTTATCTTAACTTTATGGGAAATGAGTTCGGGCATCCCGAATGGATTGATTTCCCGAGAGAAGGCAATGGCTGGAGTTACAAATATGCGCGCAGGCAGTGGAACCTCGTTGACAATAAGGAACTTGATTATCACTATTTGGGAGACTTTGACTGCGAAATGTTGAAGGTAATTAAGGATGAACGTAACTTTATTCGCACTGCCATTCAGGAGATTTGGCATAACGACGGCGATCAAGTTCTGGCCTATATGCGTGGTGATTTGCTCTTTGTATTCAACTTTTCACCGACAAAATCGTTTACGGATTATGGCTTTCTCGTTCCGGTTGGCAGCTATAATATTGTGCTCGACACCGACAATAAGGCCTTTGGAGGGAACGGTTTCAATGATGATGCGTTGACGCATTTTACAAATTACGATCCGTTCTACGTCAATGAACACAAAGAGTGGCTTAAACTTTACCTGCCAGCACGTACAGCTTTGGTTTTAAAGAAAAAATGATGATTTAATAAATGTCAGCTGATTTAATCACAAAACATAGCACACGCCCTTACAGAGTGGTGTGTGCATTGTTGTTCTTAGTATTCACATTCTGTTATCTCTACTGTTATCAGGATAACTTGTTGGCCATGGGTCAGCACGTACTTTCAAATGGACAGACCCATTATAGCCGTTTGATTGGTACTGTTATCATCACATTTGTACTGTGGTTGATGCAGATTTGTCTTTATATGTTGACTCGGGTGAAGGGGAGATTTCATATTTTGACCTATGTGCCTTCCATTGTCTGCCTGACTGCATTGACTTCTATTGATAGTGATATTGTGCATGGAGTCACTTTAGGTTGGTGGTGGTTGACGGCACCACTCCTGATAGTTGTCAACGTCATTCTGCTGTTCTATGTCCGTCAGTTACAGGCTTATGAACCGCAGGATTTCTCTCATGGTTTTCTCGGTCGGCGTGCATGGATCAATTATAGCGGTCTGTTGGTCTTGTTAGTCTTTGTGATGCTTTGTTCAAATCATCGTCAGGTGCTCCATGCCCGATTGGAGATAGAGCAGTGTATAGAAGCAGGTGATTATCAAAAGGCAGTCAAGGTGGATGCGCATTCTTTACATACGGACTCTACTTTGACGAGTTTGCGTGTCTATTCCCTGTCTTTAGCAGGTCTGCTTCCCGATAAATTATTCGAATACTCCTTAGTTGGCAGTTCGTCAGTCATGCTCCCTGACAATCCCAATGTGTGTTATCTGATATGCGGGAAAGCCCCTTTTTATCAGCGTTTAGGCGGCATGTTTCGGCAGAAGATGAGTGCAATGCATTACCTTCGTTTTGTTCATCAGCATCATTTAGCTACGTCTGTGGCTCATGATTACTTGCTTTGTGCCTATTTGTTGGATGGCGACTTGGAAGCTTTCGTACATGCAATTGGTAAGTATTACAATTTGAAACAACCACTTCCCAAACATTATCGTGAGGCTCTTGTGCTTTATGCTCATCTGCGTTCCAACCCATATATCGTCTATCATAATAGTGTTATGGAGGCTGATTTTGCCGATTTCCAGTCGCTTATCAAGCAATACAGCAATCTTAATGAGCGGCTCTCAGCTCTTCGAGATACCTATGGAAACACCTATTGGGTTTATTATTATCGGATGAAACATTAGGGAAAGTCCTCTGTCTGTCATGTGGACAGGTCAGAGAGGCTGAAATTCGGAAAAACAATGTTTCGGGGAGCCCCGACGAGTTGTTTTCTTGAAAAATGAGCCGTTGGGATGCCCCGAAGCCTCAAAATCTTGAAAAACA
>NZ_KV817582.1:92677-142910 GCF_001814685.1 Prevotella sp. HMSC077E09
TTGAAAAATAAGCTTTCGGGATGCCCCGAAGCCTAAAAATCTTGAAAAATAAGCTTTCGGGGAGTCCCGAAGCTTCGAAATCTTGAAAAACAAACTTTCGGGATGCCCCGAAGCCTCAAAATCTTGAAAAACAAGCTTTCGGGGAGTCCCGAAATACGTTTATCACTTATGGAAATCAGAACAATCCCAAAAGATAGGAGGGTGCACCAAAATTTTACCTTCTGACACATACACTCCCCGACTTTTATACGCGGAAAAAGGGTTAACCGAACAGCAATAGTCGCGTAACTGCTCATAGGGTTGAGTAATAAGAGCTGTGTTTCAGCCAATCCGCATCCCAATAATAAGCCATAGCCATACCGAGAATAAGGGATATTACAGCTTGATATAAATCTTCTTTTTCCACAAAGGATAGCCTATTGCAGCATGCATCATCATGAATAGTGCAGCATATTCAAGGGAAGCTAAATAGGGATCAGGTGTCAAAGAAGACAAAAGGTTATAGATTTTGTCCTTTATTTCCCAATAACCAAATAGGATTGCGATCAGCTCACTTGCTACATAAAGAAACAAAGGGTTGGTGCCGAAGACAAGAAAAAATGTCAGACGGGTAGTCTTTATACCTTTAATGTCAATGCAATACATGAGCAATCCTTGGGTAACAGCAGCCAGACCACAAGTCATGCAGACGTAGCTGGGACTCCAAATGCGCTTGTTAAGTGGCAGTCCGAAGCTGACGATATAGCCGATGATGACGAGAAATCCGCCTGTTATCAGGAAGCGTAGAACCTTTTCTTCCGTGCTTTTGGCATCACTCATTCGTTTACCGCAGTAAAAACCTATCAGTGTATGGGCAATTGCCGATAATGAACTACCTGTTCCTTCTGGGTCAACGGGACTGTTATGATAGAGATGTTCTATGCCGAAAAGACGGATATCAATTTGTGCAAGAATGTTTTGCTGGCTGTCATATGCGTAGCCATTGCCCCAGATAAGCAACAGGCTGTAGGCTGCAAGCAATATAACAATGACGGGAATCGTATGGCGATGATTGCAGCAAAGCGCGAAAATGCTGACTGTAAAGTAGCATATAGCGATGCGTTGCATTACGGCCCAGATGCGAAGATGACTGAAATCAAGAGCATTCCCGCTGATAGCCATGTCGAACCAGTTGATAAACAGGCCAATAAAAAACAGTAGAACCGTGCGTTTAACAATCTTGAAAGCCACTTGTCTGCTCCATGTGAAGTTGGTTTTCTTCAGACTGAGATAGGTTGAAATCCCCATAATGAAGAGAAAGAAAGGGAAAACAAGGTCGCAAGGAGTCATGCCATTCCATTTACTGTGCTGTAAAGTGGCGTATATATGCTTGCCTGCTCCATTGTTTACGAGTATCATCAGGCATACTGTCGCACCACGAAGTACATCGAGAGAAAGAAGTCTTTTCTTTTCCATTTCTGCTTATTTCAAAAATTCTACCACTTCTTTTGCCATGCTGATGCAGTCACCCTCGGGCCTGCTGCTATAGATGTTGTGCTGCAAAGTCCAAGGCTCTTCAATGCTGTACCAATCAATCTGCGGGCCTTTGGGTAATGCCAAGTTAAACAGTTCGCTACTGGTTTTGTTGGCATTCTTACCGGCTCCGAGTGCTTCTTCATTCGGATGTGTATAGTCTTCCATCTGTTTGGCAAGCACATCCATGAAGATTTTCCAGCGCTTATAGTAGAAGTCTTTCAGTATTCCCTGCCATTCCTTGTGGGCATAGTCGTGCAGTCCCCCTTTGTCAGCACATATCCAGTTGCCCCAAGTGGTAATTTGTACGCGTGCATTCCATTCATAAAGGTCTTTCTCTTGCTGCGTTGTTCCTAATTTTCGGGCTGCTTCTGTCCAATGACCCAGCCGAAATTCAGTGCGTGTTCCAAGCAGTTTGTCTTGTAAAAGAATCATTTCGAGGAAGCGATGTGCATCTTTTGCAAAGGCCTTCCGACTGAAACCATTGTAATCTGCAATGGTTTTCAGATATTGCAGACGCCCTTGATCGGCAAGTGCCTGACGGCAGATGTCCACCAAATCATATTCGAAATTGTTGTTCCCTTTATACTGATCAGCGATGTCGGTCATAAGTTGTGCGGCCTCAAGTGTAGCCTGTGGGTCATAATAATTGCGCATCTTTGACCAGCTTTTCACTTGAAAATTGTTCAAACTTGGCCTGCCACAGAATATGCTTTCATGAGGTCCTTGTTGGTTATTGCCTGCCGGACAGTTGTAAATGGTTTCAGAAAGCAGCTGCCAGGCACGTTCGATTTCGGGAGAAGTCTTGCCATATCGTGCTTTCACATACCCTTTAATCCAATCTTCTTTCTTACACTCCGTGCGCCAAGGCAGTTCACTCATGAGTTCGAACATCACGGGATTGTTTTCAGAACCCTCCATGGTGAAGCCTATACCTTTCAGATGTTGTGTGTTAGGTGAAGATTGCTTAGTGCTGTAGAAGTTGCGAAGTAACTGGTCCATACGCCCATGTAAGCCCACATTTGCACCGAAGTTCTCGAGCATGCAGAATAACCAGTCATGCTGTTCATAGCCCTTTTCGCGTTTCCAAATAGAGGGAATACCAAACATAGGCCTACATTCAGAAAACAAATCCAACACGAGTAAGTCTCCATTCTTCATGTTCTTGATCATTTGGGGACGCGGGTTCTCTGTCCAACCTTGTATGACCCACGTGGCCTTTGGATTGACACGTTTCATGGCCTCCATTACTTTGCGCCCCGCCCTGCTGTAATCTATAGCCTCATCGTCGTTGGTCTCGTGGAAAGGATCCATGCTGTAGTAGTTTGCCTTGCCGTATAATTTGGTAAGTTCAGCATAGTATAGGTCAGCAATCTTATCAAAATGAGCGTCAGTTGGCGATAGGTTTGCAGGCCGTGTATAGCCGTTCCATATTCCGCCATCCGTGACATTAAGTCCCAATTTCGCTTTGGCATCATGAGGCATCATACCACAAAAGCCCGGCAGTACAGGCTGCATGCCATATTCGTGCATGCGTTTGAGTATCTTCTTCTGCAGTGCCTCCTGCTGATTATACCAGGAGTCGGGGAGTGGACCGCCCCAACCTTCAAGATTATTCATCTCCCACCAGGCCAAAAAAGCAGGGCCTGCGATGAACTTCCCAATTTCTTCTTTCGTGTAACCCAATTTCAACAGCATGTTGCGCCAAGCCACTTCCTCGCCCACAATGGCTAAAGGGAGGTTGACACCATGCAGTGCCATCCAGTCGATTTCCGTCTGCCAGCGTTTCCAATCCCAGAAAGCCATGGAGTAAGAAAATGTACAATAATTGAAATCATAGCGCAGTTTGAGGTCGGTTGCGTGGCGTTCGGGACTTGTAACCCTTGGGAGTGAGGCCGGCAGATGCGTGTTCATGTTATTCCAAGTAAGGTGGATACCGGCGTAATATTTAAGATACCAGTTTAGCCCCACAGCAATATTCACCCACGTATTGCCTTTAATGACAATGCGATTTCCCTCTTGTGACAATTCAAAGAAGTCAGTAGGACTTTGGATAAGTTCGGTTTTGAACTTCTTGTTTGCCCCTTTATCAATCCGTTCTAAAAGGTTATCAATAGGATTGGCTGATGAAATGACAGCGATGAGGCAAAAGAATAAAGTAATAATGGTTCTCATGTTAAATTATCATTAGACTACAAAGGTAATGACTTTTTCTTATATATATCAAAGCGACAGAGATTTTATAGGGTGACAGGACAAAACAAGTGGGGGCTAATCTCAATGAAGAATGGATTTAATAGCATTACATTGCTTTTGTACTGACAACAGCAAGTATAGATGAAAAGAAACTCAAAGTGTGGGAATTCCTGTCGAAAAGACTTTGCAGAAAACTATTCGCTGATAAAGTATATATAGTAGAAGCTATTTGAATTACTCTTTCGGGATGGGGTATATTTGGTGATAAAACTCATAACCAATATGGAAAATAAGCTGAATGATAATAATGAAGTTGCCCAATACTGCTTGAGACAAGATGATGGAAGACAATTGAAATAGGGTATTGTTTTGTATGTTGCAAAGAAAATAAAAGCTTTGTAAATAACATAAGAAATCTCCACTAACGATCTACTGTCCCGATATTCCTTGCTTACCATTCGACTTATTCCAAAAACCGAAAAAGGTTTTAAAAGAAAAAAGCGATGACCTTCACAGGTAACCGCTCCAAATCTTCAATAGGTATTAGTCTTCTTTAAGGTAAAAAGATTGTTTTCAGGATAACGATACAAAGGTAAAGCTTTTTTTTGGATTACCAAATGTTTCGCAATTTTTTTTGATAAAAAATCTTATTATTATCATTTGGCGAGTGAATATTGGTAGAAATATCATCTCACTCCTTTTGTTATTTTATTTCACAACAATCTTTTTATGATTGATGATGTAGATACCTTTGTGCAATTTCTCTGTGTTTGTTCCTAAATATCTGCCGTCAAGAGTGAATATTCGGTGGTCTTCCTGTGCATTGGTTGCTGGAGAGTGAATACCAGTTGGATGCTTGTAATCAGCAATATATCTAAATGTAACTTTCCCGTCTTCACTGATGCTGATGTTTTCAAGCGCTTGTTTTACCTTATAATAATTAGGATTGGACGTGGTTTTCTCATTTATATCGCCTTGCGAATACCACCAAAAGTTTGGTATATTAGCGTCGGAGTTCAGCTTTGTTACATTGGATGTGCCAGGGAATACGTCGCCTTTGAGCTGGTTCATATAGTTTTGTTTCTCTTGTTTGTTAAGTTCACTGTGGTTAGCTTCATCCTTACCATGCCTTTGGATCAAATAGGATGAGAAACAAAGTCCGTCAGCCGGCACGACTGCCATACCCGGTTTACCTGGTGTATTGTTCGGATGATCGTACATATTCACCTTATCATAGTCTAAAACCTTATATACCAATAGCCCTTTATTGCTTGCACCTTTATACCAACCAGTCTGGTTGATGTTCTCTAAAAGGAAGTATTCTTCTGCATGATTTGGATTGGCAATCTTATAAACAACACCTCCGTCATTGGCTGTTTTGTCCATTGTGATGTTGCCTTCAGCGGTTAAAGATTGGATGTCTACAGGCCAGTTCATCTGTTTTTTCTCCCATGCAGTGTAGGGCATTGGTATGAAACCGCCCTTGCCTGCATATTCACCTCCATCCATTAAATCCCAGAATTCCATTTCCTGATTATGCACATAGGCACTATAGGTAGTGGGATAAATGTCGGGTAATCCCATGGCATGAGAGAACTCATGACAAGTAACACCGATGCTGTTGATTTGCATAGTCTTGTCTTGCTTATTAACCCGTTTTCTGATATATGCAGGATAGAGCTCGGCGCCAATACTGAAATTATAGGCCGTTTTATTTCCAATCTTCAGTGAATTGTCTTGAATAGTACTTGTACATGCCCATACTGATGTCGCACCTCCACCGTAGTTCTGTCCTAAGCCGGCATAAACCACATAGACACAATCTATATATCCATCGTTGTTGGCATCTAAACGATCTGCATCCGTGACAAGATGTTTAGCTTGATTAAAGGCATCCCGCACAAGTTCACGGGGGCTTTCGTCGCTGTTGCTGTCAGCGTTGTTGCCTCCATAATAGGTCATGTCATGTGGTAAGTCAACAGGGCCATAGACATCGAAAACAGGCTCGAAAGTACCACTGCTGATAGCTTTGAAGTATTGTGACACGCTTCCATGATTTTCATTATTGCCGTTCCCTCGATCTGAAATAGCGCCTGGTGCATTGAAGAAATCGTTGAAAGCTTCCTTGGGTTCCTTAACTTTAAATTTCACATCCTTAAAGTTGGCAAGAATAACAAGAATATGAGGTTTTCCCGTATGAGGAGTATAGCGTGTATTAGGATCAATAGCTCGTGTCTTGACTCCCTGAAAATTGTCGGGATGTTTGCGTGGAGTTATGAGCTGTGCCTCTGCACTTCCCAATACAGGTACAGGTACCATTTTTCCGTCATATCTTCTAACAAGTGTTGTGTTCTCTTGGTCTGCATGGCTTGAAAGTGATGATGCCATTAAGCAAACTGCAAGTAAAAATGTCTTCATTATTGTAATTTTGTATTGTTGTTAATCTTAAGTGGTAGGGATAAATGAGGGTGTTTACCTGAAAAAATACTGTCCTTTATTTCGCGTTTGTTTGCCGAATTCAATGGCATGATGCGGGCAATAATGGTAGCAGGCAAAGCAGGTAAGACAACCGTTGTTGTGTTTCCACACGGGAATTTGACCATGTCCTCCTTCAATATTGGATGTTGGACAGACATTGGCACAGATACCACATTTTACACAACGCTGCTTCTCGACATGGAAAGGCTTGTCTGTAATGAGCCTGTTTACAAAATAAGAACCTAAAATCTTACTGTTAATCCATGGCCAATGACTCAGATACATGCGGTTTACACAATGCTCACGGTCGTAAATCTGCCCGCAATAAGTTTGCAACAACGCTATTGCCTGCTGTCGTTTCTCTGTTGCAACCTCCCTGGTATCTACGTTCATGAAAGGCAGTCCAACATAGGTGTTAGGCATTTTCAATGAGAAAGTGGCATGCGTATGTAGTCCGATTGTTGCAAGATCTTCGTTAAGATAGTCCATAGCCTGTCCGATATCATCGCCTGCAGTGCATAGTGCATAGCAATAGTGTGCAGAAAGTGAGTCTGAATGTTGACATGCAGTCAG
Source organism: Prevotella sp. HMSC077E09 (assembly GCF_001814685.1). Lineage (NCBI taxonomy): Bacteria > Pseudomonadati > Bacteroidota > Bacteroidia > Bacteroidales > Prevotellaceae > Prevotella > Prevotella sp. HMSC077E09. Next base: position 99,437 of record NZ_KV817582.1, read on the forward strand.
CTTCAGACTTCCGATAAACTTCCTGACGAATAGTGGTGGGCGCCAGCCATGAATAGGAAACATGAAGCCAATACGCTCATCTCTTTCCAAGGTATAAGCATATTGGCTTTTTATAACATCAGGAATAGAATAGAGCTTCTCTCCTGTGATTTGAGCAACTTTCCGAGCTGCCCAACGAGTGTTTCCTGTTGCAGAAAAGTAAAATATCATTTATTTTCTGATTCGGTCATTACTCCTTCAATGTAAAGACGAGTCATTTCAGTTTTGGCATTACTGTGAACGGTAATACTCTTCTTAAAATGTCCGGCAAATAGTGTGGAACCATTATAAGTGACCTTGATTTCTCCTTTTTGTCCTGGCATGATAGGCGTCTTAGTGTAAGTAGGAACCGTACAACCACAACTTGCCATTGCCTGATTAATGACCAAAGGGGCGTCTCCGGTGTTTGTGAACACGAAAACGGTTTGACGAACAGGATTACTTTTTGGGAAAGTCCCAAGGTCAATAGTTACCTTGTCGAATTTAATCTCTGCCTGTTTCTGAGCAGATGCCATTGTAAAGAATGACATAAGCATGAATGCTATAGCTAATAATTTCTTCATATTCCTCTCTATTAATATTGAATTATGTGCAAAAATACGAAACATTTTGAATTCTTACCTCTTATATATAAGAATTTTATAGATTATTAATCAAAATCTTTCACTTTCATTGAGTTTTTTTCTCGTGTGCTAATGTTTAGGAAACAAAAGCTCATAGTCTCTTTTCAAGGCGGGATGAGTCCATGTTTCCGGCACAAAATGCCAGTTGTTATGAGGTTGGGCATCTATTATTTTGTGATGTTCTATATACTCCATGATAATACTTCTTTGATCTTTTGAACTGATGAATTCAATTCTCAGGGAAATCTCTTGCAATGGAATTCCTGCACCACGTGTCAGTAATTCCCCCCCCGCCATTGCCTCGATAACTATTCATGGCAACGCGATATGTTCTGTTTTCTTCAAAGGATTGTCCATTAGACATACGGAGAATATGTACTTTTTGTCCATCGGGTTGTGTGACATCTACTTCATAATCAATGCCGGCAGCAGTGTCGAAGTTGAATGCAAGATTATGCCAATGCCAATGACCATCGGTTTCTTGGTCCATAAGCATAATGTGGTCATTTGGGTTTTGCATGGTTGTAACCCATTGATCATAACTCATTTCTAATAATAATCGTACCTCCTTACCGGTCATTCTGACTACATAGAGCTGATTTTCATACGTATAAAGATTAAAAAGATCACTCACATGAATATCTCCTTCGTGTATACATGCATCGAATTTCAAAGGAGCATTGAGTGAAATGTCGGCTCCTGTAAAGTCTAATTGAATATCGTGTATGAGATCAGAGAATGCAGATGAACCGAAAAAGCTGTCGCGAGTATAGATAGAATGTGTAAAGGTTCCAATCTTTCGACCGACATATTGCTTCACTTTCTCTATGTCAGAAGAGAAGTGTTCCATGAAAGTCTGATCAATCTTTTCATTGTCAATATTCACAAGTTGGGCATCTGTTGATGCCAAATGTATTTGTCCTTGCGGACTTTTCTCAAAGTTTAAGCTGCATTCACTGATGTAATGTGCATTACTTGAAGGATTGATGATATAAATCTTTCTCCCATCCTTTTCAATACATTCTCTTTTTAATCTATGGTCGTGTCCACAGAGAATGAGGTCAACACCTGATACTTCTTGTGCTGTTTTTATACTTTCATTTTCATTGCCATTTGTATCTTGAATTCCCCCTTCAAAGCCCGAATGGAAGAGTCCGATGACTGCATCAGCATGTTCAATCTCACGTACATGTTTTACCCATTTTGCCATACAGCTTGGTATATCCAGGAAAGTCATGCCCTGCCACAGGTTTTCATGCAGCCAATAGGGGATGCTTGGAGTCAGCATACCGATAAAAGCAATCCTTATTCCTGCTATTTCTCGGATTGCATATGGCTTGAAGTAAGGCTTTAATGAATTGTTATAAACAACATTAGCTGCAAGGATATCATAATTTGCTTCAGCTGCATATTTATCGTAAACAGCATGTCCTGTTTCGATATCGTGATTTCCTATGGTCTGCAAGTCATACCCAAGGACACTCATAACACGCGCTGCAACATTTTCCATAGACGGCTGCACATAATTGCAATAATAGCATGAAGGCTGTCCTTGCAGCACATCTCCGCCATCTACAAGCAATAGATGTTGGCCGTATTTATAGCGCATTTGCTTCACGTATAACGCTATGCGTGCCATAGAACCCTTGCAGGGATGCCCCTCAATAAAGTCAAAAGGGAAGAAGCATCCATGTATATCGGTTGTATGGAGTATCTTAATCGTGAATTTGCTCATATATTCCGATATATTTCCGAGCTATATTTACATAGTCATGATGTCGCTCAATATAGGCGATACTCTCACGTTTGAGCGTGTCAATACGCTCTGGGTGAAGCACTAATTGCTTGAGAACGTGATACACACTGTCTTCATTGGGTTGTACATTCATAATGGGCCGAAGCTCCGTTTCGCCTAAAATCTCATCGTTTTCAGGTTCTCCGCCACCAATACAGATAAGTCCTCTATTCATAGCTTCCAATGAATTCATAGACGGAGTATAGCTGTAGAGTTGATCAAGAATGGCATCGCATCCCTTCATCATTTTGACATAATCAGCAAAAGGAATGCTTTCTGCAATTTTCAGAACAACTTTTTCAGGATATTCTTGTGCTATCTTTTGTGCAGCCTTGAGCATGATATCCGTTCCTTTGTAGGTACTTCGCTCCTTGTTTATACCGATAAAGAGGTGGAGTTTGCCCTCAAACGGTCGAGGAAACCGATGAAGTGGAACGATGGGAAATGGGCAGAAGCAGGTTTTCTCAGGAAAAATGGGATGATAACAAGCCCAATATTCATAAAGCCCGGCAACGATATGGTCACAGTCTTTCGCTATATATTGGCACAATTCTGCTTTCGGGGTTCCTATCCAATCCTTTATATATTGCTGTGACTCCTGGTCTTTTCGTATGCTTTTCCCTATATTGAAGTCACTGTATCGCAAAGGGAAGCGTGTTATACACTCATGAACCCAATAGTAATCCATGCCAAAGGCCCCTAAAACAGTATGACGGTTATGTTTTCGCAGATAGTTATAGAAGAAGCGAAGTCGCTCTGCTTTCAGCTCGAAAAACATGGGGTTGATGAGTTGAACTATGTCATAGCCACGCAGTTTTGGAAGTAGAAAGAGCAGACGGGTATAGAGTCTTACACCACCAAGTCGGCCTTTTGGCCGACTGACATCTATGTCGCGCGGATAGTTTTTCCAGAAATCTCCGTTGGAAACAACCGTGACTTCATGCCCCAACTTGCGCAAACCTTGTGCCAAAGTTGCATGTACATTGCTGTATTCTCCTAACAGAAGTATTTTCATAGAAGCGTTGTTGCAATGATAATTCTGCGCCCCCAGCTACTTTTACAGAGCTTTTGAAAGACTCGATACTTGGCTGTATAGTTCTTTTCGGGCAGAGGAAACAGACCATGAGCATGCAACCTTTCGCATGTTTCTTCAAGTCTTGACAGGCTATGTGTCAGTCGGGCCGTGTTATAAAGATGATCCATGGAAAGTTGTGCTATGCGCCGTTGCAGGGCAAACTGCTTCGATTGAGGAAGTGTGTTGAGTTGTTCTTGCAGGTGAAGGATAACTTTTTCTGTGTTCTCGAGCCTTTGAATACAACTGCGTTTATCGTGTTTATGCAGCACAGAAGCCTTGTGTTGTCGATAGAAATAGCTTTTTGCCGACGTTGCGAAAAGACGGTCGGCATGCAACATCAACTGTGCAGTAAACTCTTCATCTTCGGCATAATAGTTCATGTTGGAGCGGAAACGAAGCCCTTGTAACATGTCTTTTTTGAAAATATAAAAGCAGGAAGCTCCTCTTATGTTGTGTGCCTGCATATAGGTTGCACCGGTAAAAGGCCCTTCAATATCTTCAGTAATGGTGACTGAAGGCGAGTATGCTACATCGAAAACTATCATGTCCGGATTATGGTATCTGGCGATATCTAAGCAATGTTCATAGGTCGGTTGCAGCAGATAATCATCTCCGTCAATCAGTTGTATGTATTTTCCTTTGGCCATGTCTATACCTCGGTTTCGCGATCTGCTAATTCCCTGATTGGGTTGACGCACATAGATGATATCGTCGCAGATGTCAAGCAGTGTGCTGATAGCAGGCGTGTCGCTTCCGTCATCAATCACAATAATCTCCCGACTGTCATTGCTGAGCGACAAATTGCGTATGCTGTCTATGCATGAACGTAGCATTGTCGGGTCGGTATTGAATGTCGGTATGATGAAGCTCACCAATGGAGTCTTGTCATATTTTCGTAAGTCTTGCGAGTTGGGCATAGTCATGATTTTGTGGAACAAATATAAGAAAAAATCTCTCTGCGGCCAAGAATAAGCCGATTTTATTTTGAAAGGGGGAGCGTTTGCTGCTTTAATAGCGAGAAGCTTTAAGCTTTAATCATGCCCTCAGAAACTAATGGTTATTATCAAATATAACGCATGAAACTGTTGATTTAATTTACTGTTGATTTGCATTTGCCTCTAAAATTTATTATCTTTGCCAAGGGGAAGAATGCGAAAGTGTTTTTCCTTTTTTCGTTTATAGACAGCGGACTGACAATGAAATCATGCAAATGGCCTGATAATCTAAGTCAGATTACATTCTGAAGTGCGTCAAATCAGTGTGTAAAGTGACTTGTTTTGCAGATAAATATGAGGCATATTGTACCATGAAATGATGCAGATGAGTCAATAATTTGTTGTTTACGGAAAAACAGAACAATGCAAGATAACTTTTATTGTAATGTTTTCTGATTATTTTTTATTATTTTTTGGAGCGAGATAAAGAGTCAATCTAAATGAAATATCAGTGCAGTACGATGTACCTGGAAAAGCTATATAAATCGGGAGAACAAAGAAATGTAGAACTTTAGAACTTCAAAATTTGTTTTCTATAGATAGATGAAGTTATTTCGTATGAAATGTTTCAATCTGTCGACAGCATTCTTTATAGTGGAAGATGAGTTGCAGGCAGGGGGTGCCTTTCGCTATGAAAAGACAAAAACAGAGGTGAAATAAAATAAAACTATGGCTTGCACAACTGATTTTATAGATTTTGTATGTCTGTAACTTGAGGGTGTAGAATTGTTAACTTGCTTTGTTTCGACGAAGTTTCAATAAAAAAAACAATTTCTTTTTGTTTTATTTTCCAAATTCATAAATAATTACTACATTTGCGTTGACAAACATATTAATTAATCTATCATCAGATAAAACAAGTAGAATCAAAATGAGTAAAATCGTTACATTGGGTGAAATCATGCTTCGCCTATCGCCAAAGGGTAATTATCGCTTTGTCCAGAGTGACTCTTTTCAGGTTATTCCGGGTGGCGGTGAAGCTAATGTGGCCGTCAGTCTTGCTAATTATGGACATGCTTCTTACTTCGTATCGAAGCTTCCGGCTCATGAAATTGGTCAGATAGCCGTGAATGGTTTGCGCCGCTATGGTGTCAATACAGATTATATTGTGCGTGGCGGGGATAGAGTAGGGCTTTATTATGCGGAGACCGGTGCAAGCATGCGTCCTTCAAAAGTCATTTATGATAGGGCTAACAGTGCCATTGCAGAGGCTGATCCTTCAGATTTCAACTTTGATGAAATCATGGAGGGTGCAGATTGGTTCCATTGGAGTGGCATCACTCCTGCAATCAGTGATAAGGCTGCAGAGCTGACCCGATTGGCTTGTGAAGCTGCAAAACGTCATCATGTAACAGTTTCGGTAGACCTGAATTTCCGTAAGAAGCTGTGGACATCAGAGAAGGCAATCGCTGTGATGCGTCCTTTAATGAAATATGTAGACGTATGTATCGGCAATGAAGAAGATGCACAATTGTGCCTTGGTTTCAAGCCGGATGCCGATGTTGAGGGTGGAAAGACCGATGCAGAAGGCTACTATGGCATATTCAAGGGCATGATGAAGGAGTTTGGTTTCAAATATGTTGTCTCCACATTACGCGAGAGTTTCTCTGCTACTCACAATGGCTGGAAAGCACTGATCTATGATGGTAAGGAGTTTTATCAAAGTAAGCATTACGACATCAATCCCATCATTGATCGTGTTGGTGGTGGTGATTCTTTCTCTGGTGGTTTAATTCATGGCATGCTTACCTACAAGGAACAAGCTAAGGCTTTGGAATTTGCAGTAGCAGCAAGTGCATTGAAGCATACTATTCCTGGCGATTTCAACGTGGTTTCAACTTCAGAAGTGGAGAGTTTAGCCGGTGGTAACGCCAATGGCCGTGTTCAACGATAATTTTAGATAAAAGAAATGGCAAGATTTAATAAGGTACAAGTACTTACTGCTATGAAGGAAACGGGCATGGTTCCTGTATTCTTTAATAGTGATATTGATATTTGCAAGCAAGTCATTAAGGCCTGCTATATGGGTGGTGTCCGTGTTTTCGAGTTTACAAATCGTGGTGACTTCGCCCACGAATTGTTTGGAGATTTGGTGAAATGGGCAGCAAAGGAGTGTCCGGAACTTATTCTTGGAGCAGGTACTGTGATTGATGCACCAACAGCAGTTCTGTATCTTCAGTTGGGAGCTAACTTCATTGTAGGCCCTAACTTCAATCCAGAGATTGCTCCTGTCTGCAATCGTAGATTGGTTCCTTATTCTCCGGGCTGTGGAAGTGTCAGTGAGATGAGTGATGCACAGGCTGCAGGCTGCGATGTAACCAAGGTTTTTCCGGCAGGCAATGTAGGTGGCCCTTCTTTTGTTAAGAACGTTTTAGGGCCATTGCGTTGGAGCAATATCATGGTGACAGGGGCTGTTTCTCCTGACGAAGAGAACCTTACTGATTGGATAAAGGCAGGTGTGCTTTGTGTTGGTATGGGTTCGAAATTGTTTCCGAAAGACGTCATTGCTGCTAAAAACTGGCAGTATATCACAGACAAATGCATTGAGGCATTAGGGTATATTGCCAAGGCTCGATCATAAGTTACGACATATAAAAGGCTTCCTATTGCTTCTGATAGGAGGTCTTTTCCTTTTTTCTGCTTGTAGACCGGAATACAAATCAGAGGTTGACAAGTTGAATGATATCTCATATTCTTTTCACTATCGTAATCTTGATTCAACCAAGTACTATGCAAACAAGGCTTTGAAATTAAGTAAAGATTACGATAATGGATATGCAGAAGCTTTGAATAATTTAGCCTTTGTAAGTATCGTCAAGATGAATTATGACAATGCTTACAAATTATTGAATGCGGTTTTGAAGGCTACAGATAATCAGTTTGAGCTTCTTGTGGCCGACATTCAATTCATGCGTTTATGCCAACGTCAGTCCAGAAACAAAGACTTTTATATCTATAGAGAGAGCGCTCTTCACAGACTTCATCGCATCAAAGAAGAACAGTCAGGTCTTACTTCAAGGCAATTAAGGCGATTAACTTACGCGAAGTCTGAGTTTGATATTGTCAATTCCACCTATTTTTATTATATAGGTCTGCGTAAGCAGGCTATTGAAGCATTGGATAATATCGATCCATATGGTGCTATCCAGCAAGACACGGCACAGTTGTTATCCTATTACTACAATATTGGTTCGGGTGGAATGATAACTTCAGGAACGAGTAGGGAAATCATCCAGAAAGAGTTCGACTATCTTGTGAAATGCTATCTGTTGGCTTTACAGCACAATTATCCATTTTGGGAAGCCAACTCAATGCAGGCTATCAGCGAACATTTACAAGATAAGAAACAACGCGATATGCTGATAGCTGATAATCTACCTACCATGAAGTTTCTTAATGTTGACCACATGCCAGACTCTTTATTGGCAGGAAATCTTGCCCAACGATCGCTTGATATCTTCATCAGATATGGGGATGTCTATCAGATTGCGGGTGCCTATAGAACGTTGGCACAGTGCTATTGGCATATCAATGACTATCATTCGGCTAATATCTGCCTTAACGATGCATTGCTGCGTGACACAGTTATTCAACGCGCTCCAGACCTTGTGGCTTCTATCCGCGAGCAGATGTCATTGGTTTATTCGGCAATAGATGATAAAACTCAGAGCGATTTCAATCGCAATATCTATCTTGACATGCAGGAAAAGACACGCCAGGATCGTCAACTTGAAGCTCGTGCAGACCAGCTTAACAAGTCAGCATCGACATTGAATTTCATGATTGGGGCTGTTGTTTTCATGATAGTTATCGTGATACTTCTCTTGATTTTCTTTGACAGAATGCGTGTGCGAAGTGACAAGAAGTTTTCTATAGAGCGACTTTTTGCACCTTTGGATGAATGGCAGGAACGTGAAAAGAAAATCAGGTTACAGCAGGAGGATAACTTCGAACAGGTGGATGAACAAATCCAAATGGAGAGTTTACACCTCTCTGACAATTTGAGGAGAAATATTGAGCAGCGTGCTAAGATTGCTCTCGTCAATAGTATTACTCCACTTATCGACCGTATTATCCACGAAATCAACTGTTTGCGTAATCGCCATGAGACAGAGAAAGTAAGATTAGAGCGGTACGCATACATCAGTGAACTTACCAATCAGATTGGTGAATATAATAATGTGCTGACGCAATGGATACAGCTTCGCCAAGGACAGCTTAGTATTAAGGTCGAGAGTTTCGCCCTTCAGGAACTGTTTAATATCGTGATCAAGGGTTATATGAGTTTCAGATTGAAAGGCATCTCCCTAAAAGTTAAAGCTACAGATGCTGTTGTCAAGGCTGATAAAATATTGACTCTGTTCATGATTAACACTCTGGCTGATAACGCACGCAAGTATACTCCGCAAGGAGGTTGTGTGACAATCTATAGTCAGAATGCTGAAGAAGCGGTGGAAATCGTGATAGAAGACAATGGACAAGGTATGACCGAAAAGCAGGTTTTGCATTTGTTTGATCACAAAACCATTGTTGATGAGTCGTTGAAAGAAAACGAATTGATTCCAGAAGAGAAGTCTCATGGCTTCGGTTTGATGAATTGTAAGGGCATCATTGATAAGTATCGAAAAATCAGTTCAATCTTTTCTGTATGCTCTATCAAGGTCGAAAGTGAGATAGGTAAAGGCAGTCGCTTTGCTTTCAGGCTTCCTAAAGGTGTATTACGCTTGCTTTTTGTTTTCTCATTTCTTAGTCTTTCGTCTTCTATATTTGCATCTTCATATCTTTTGAAAAAGGCTGCAGCTTTCGCTGACAGTGCTTATTTTTGTAATTTGAATGGCAGATATGAGACGACTTTAGATTATGCTGACAGTTGTAGAACCTATTTGAATAAATATTATCGGTTGCTTGGTCTCCAGGAAACTGCTGATACTTTGCGATATATAGAAACAGAAGTTACACCTGTAGAGATTACATGGTATCACCGCCATTTACGCTTCGACTACAATGTTATCCTTGACATTCGTAATGAAACTGCTGTTGCTAATCTTGCTTTGCATGATTGGGATGCTTATCATTACAATAATAGGGTCTATACATTACTGTTTCGTGAGACCTCGGCTGATAATAGTTTGGGAGAGTATGTACGTGTAATGCAGCGGTCAGAAAACAATAAAAATGTAGCCATCATACTTCTTGTACTGCTTCTTATATTGATTTTTCCTGCTTATTATTTTCTTTATTACCGGCATCGTCTATATTACAGGCTGGCTGTTGATCGTGTTGATAAAATCAATGCTGTTTTGTTATCAGACCTAACTCCTCAGGAAAAACTCAGCAATATCAATAAAATCTGGGCACAGGCCAACTTGTTGCTCAAGGCTACAAATTCCAAGTTGAACGATGTTGTTGAAAAGATTAGGCTTGCACTTGCTAATAAAATAGAAGACGATAATAAGCAGTCAATAAGTCTGGAATTGGCAAAGGATGAATTGCATAGGATTATTTATGAAAATCAACGACTGCACATCAGCAATAATGTGCTTGACAACTGTCTGTCAACACTAAAGCATGAGACGATGTATTACCCCTCGCGCATACGTCAGTTGGTGGATGAAAAGGATAAAAATCTTAATGCTATTAACGAAGTTGCACTTTATTATAAACAGCTTTACGCCTTGCTGAGTGAACAAGCTATGGTTCAAATAGACAATAATCTAAAAGCGAATTCGCAATTAGTGAACTATCTTCTTGAACTTCTTAAAAAGATAAGTGGAGAGAAGAACTTAGAAAAAACATTGGTAGAAAAAGATAATCAATATGTCATTATACGTTTGATATTACCTTCACTTCATCTTTCTGATGCACAATGTGCAGCATTATTTACGCCATTATCTGTCAATATCAATTATATGGTGTGTCGTCAGATAGTCAGAGAAATAGGAGAAACGACAAATCTTAGAGGTTGTGGTATAGAGGCAAGTCATCTTCCTGATGATGCAGGAACACAGATTGAAATCACTCTTCCACGTCAGTTGAATATAAAATTAAACTCATGAATAACTTTAAAATTATTATCGTTGAAGATGTACCATTGGAGTTAAAAGGTACGGAGGGTATCATTAAGAATGATATTCCAGAGGCAGAAATCATAGGAACAGCAGAAAATGAAACCGCTTATTGGAAGCTGTTGAAAGACCACCAGCCCGATTTGGTCTTGCTTGATCTTGGACTCGGGGGGAGTACAACGGTTGGTGTAGAGATTTGTCGCCATACAAAAGAAACACATCCTGAAATAAAAGTGTTGATTTTCACAGGCGAAATTTTGAATGAGAAGCTTTGGGTTGATGTCTTGGATGCGGGATGTGATGGTATAATTCTCAAGAGTGGGGAACTTCTGACACGTGGAGATGTCTCCAGTGTTATGGATGGAAAGCGTCTTGTTTTCAATCAACCCATCTTAGAAAAGATAGTATCTCGTTTCAAAGCAAGCGTCGATAACCAGTTGATGCGGCAGGAAGCTTTGATTAATTATGAAATTGATGAATACGATGAACGCTTTCTTCGCCACCTTGCTTTGGGGTATACGAAAGAACAGATTACTAATCTTCGAGGTATGCCTTTCGGCGTAAAGAGTTTGGAAAAGCGTCAGAACGAATTGGTTCAGAAGTTATTCCCTGATGGTAATGGTGGCGTTGGCGTCAATGCAACACGTTTAGTCGTGCGGGCACTTGAACTTAGGATCTTGGATATTGATAATCTGCGACCGGATGAAGAATAAACGAAAACAGCGCTATCTTGGGAACATTATGGTGTTCTTGGCTGCAGGTCAGCTTCTTGTTATACTGTTGTCGTGGCTGCTTTCTGCGGCTTTGCCTGATCTGTCGGTACATTCCTTGCTCAGTAGTGAAGGGATAAGATGGTTCTTCGGACGTTTTTCATATAATATTGCCACGCCTATGACCGCTTGGTTGATTGTTGCAACGATTGCCTATGGTTGTCTTTCATCATGTGGAATCTTGGAATTGCGCCGCCCAATCGACTTCCGTCAGCGCATAGCTCTGCGGTTTGTGGTTTACGAAATCATTGCTTTTGCGGCTATTCTTCTGTTACTGACGCTTGTACCTCATGCCGTATTGCTGAGTGTCGATGGCAAGATTCTTTCTCGTAGCTTTGTGAATAGCTTCATCCCTTATGTCTCTTTTGTTGTTTGTGTGATTTCTGTCAGCTATGCTTACATGTCAGGAAAGTATACCTCTAAAGCTGATATTTTCAATATGCTCTGTGAAGGAAGCCGCAAACTTGCACCAATTTTCGTGCTTTATGTGCTGTTCATGCAACTTGTTTTTTCTATACTTTTCGTGTTTTCAAACGGCGGATAGCCGTATTCAACTCTTTATTTGTATCCGTCTATTGACCACAAGGGAAATGGAAAATGCTTTATCACAGCTCATTACAAAACTTATCAAACTCATTTTGATACCCATTAAACACGTTAATGTCTACAAGACCATGGATGCCTTTTACTCTTCCATCAGGTGACAGTTGCCAATAAACCAGCTTTACATCAGGCTTATATTCTCCGTAACGTGCAATCCAAACCCGATATTTGGCTTTGAGATCAGGAGCTTCTGGAAGGTAACGATTAACGAAAATCTGGCTGATATAAAGAATAGGTCTGCGTCCCGTTGCTTTCTCTACAATGTGGAGCCATGTCCTCACTGCTTTGAAAAGTGCTTTTGTTCCTCCCATTCTATGTATTTGTGAGGGTAGGGGCTCGACGTCAAGAACAGGTGGAAAGTCTCCCTTTTTAACGGCTGAATTTTTCAAAAAGTTGTGTGCTTGCTGTGCAGCCGGCGTCTTTGTGGTAAAGAAGTGATAGCTGCCAACCTTGAAACCTACGGCTTTTGCATCGCGATAGTCCTTTTTGTAATAAGGGTTTTGCAGGCTTTTTCCCTCGGTACTCTTCAGATAAATGAAACTGATTGGATAGTCAATGCGCCCTGTTACCTTTTTCTTACTGATTTTCCCCAGGCCAACAATGCGCAGTTGATGCCATTTAATACCATAATGTTTCTTTCCAATGACGTGCTGATACTTAGAGATATCAATGCCATAAATACGGTTATTGGTGTAGTTCAAGCGTTCTCCATGAAAGTGACCATGGTGCCATTCGCCCACTTTCAGTTCGTTATTGGCAGCTATAGCCACTCCAAAACCGTCACGTTTTCCATTTATCCAGTTTCCTTCATAGTATGTTCCATCTTTTGATTGATAGACACCATAGCCCTGCGGTTGTGCATCTTGATTGAAGAAACCAATATAACGATTTCCTATACTGTCAGTACAAGTGCCACTTATAAGCGTGTCATTTCTCCAAGTTCCCTCATAGATATTCCCGATGGAATCGCGCATTTTTCCATTTCCTTGTCGCTTTCCATCTATCACATAGCCTTGATATATGGTGCTTCCTCTTTTTACAATGCCATAATTGAGTTTCTTGTCAATGCTCATTTCACCACAAGAAGCAAAGCAAAGAGCAATAACAGATAAAATTCCTATTTGATATATCCTGTTCAAATCTTATTTTCCTAAATGAAAAAGTTCTCTAATTTGTTCACTATCATGATAGCCATTCTGCAGTTTTATGCCTGCAAAACGCCCTTTATTCATATAAGTTGGAACGAAAATCATACTTCCCGGTCGTGCAAATTCAGCAGGACAAGGGCTTGAAAAGCGTGATGTAATGGCCATGGCATCAAGCATTTTTGTGATTTTCCATGGCACAATGGTAATTGCATTTACGCCATGAGGTGTCTTCCTGTCCTCTGTTTCGAGGAGCAATATGCTGTTATGCTTGTCTTTAGCAAGGGCAGAGCAGTGTTTCTTTTCAGTTTTCCCTTTTGTGTTTTTATAGGTAGCTGTATACTCATCTGCACGATGGATACTTATTTTTCCATTCCTGTTAAATCGTTGGAGCAGGGCTATCGCCTTCTCTAATGTATCCCTTCGCATATGGATCTTTGTTGCATACTTGGCCACTATATCGTATCCTATGTCTTGAACACCATGCACCCGCAGATAGTATCTCAGTTCATGTTGCTGTTGTTTCAGGCTGTTGAGCTCATATTGACAGGCTTTCAACTGATGAACGATAAGTTGTGCAGGTTTGATTACAGATACCAGCAGATTCATAGTGTCTGCAATGGCTGTAACGATACGGCCTCTGCATGATGGATAGAGCCAATTTTGATTTATCCAAAAGCCATCAGTGTGTTTATGAATAGGGTGAATATCTTTGACTTTCCATGCCATTCCATTTAATAAGGTGTCTGTACTAATGGTTGAAAAAAAGAGATTATTCCCCATTTCATCGCTGATTTGGTAATATCGTTTAAGGTCTATCTGCGTGAGTGCTTGCCTTGCATATGCAGTATCATCTGGCCATAGACGATAAGTGCACCATGAAATCAGCACCACTGAAATAGCAGCAAGCACCCCAATAAGCTTTCTCTTTTTCATCAGAAAACAATATTCTGCACCAAAAGTGATATTATCTCAAATCTATAATCTCGGCTTTTGGGAAGTCTTTGGCTTTGAAATTGAAAATCGCATCGCTTTGATCCTTTGCCTTGAAGTTACTTATATTGATTGTAGTCCAGTTCTCCCCCTGTCGCATTTTAACTTGAGAAGGAATATGGTTTTTGCCAATCGTGATGTATAGTTCCTGAATACTACGCTTCTTGTTCTGTGCCGTCATGTGCACATGATAGGCACTTCCTTGAATCTTCATACTCAGATTATAACCGCTTTTATAGATTGTTATGAACTTGTAAGGATTCATCTGAACTTGCTTAGCCTCGTTTGGTGTGGTTACATTTACCTCATTGGTAGCTTTCATGTAAGTCCACTGCGTCTTTCCATTAAACCAAACTGTGGCCTCTGGGGTATGTGCATAGAACTTGTTTCCTTTGATAGCGATAGTGCCATTGGTTGCTCCGAGGGCATTTCCACGGATAGAAAAGTTGGCACTTGCACCTCCGTTACGGCCAATTACGGTAGCCGTCTTATCAAGTATCTTCATTGCTTGCTCCGAATTCTGTGCCATACAACAGAATGAAGTTAATATCATACACGAGAGAAGGATAATCTTTTTCATCATATTTCTTGTTTTTTAATTCCCTGCAAAGATAAATAATTTATCTGAACTTCAATAGAGTTAGCCTGTTATTAAATAAGAAAGATGTTAAAGGTGTTAAAGAGATGATGTCGCAATTACATGAATATGGTGAAAGATAGAGACTCTTTTACTTGTCGCATATCATTTTCATTGATAATCAACTACTTGCAGATGTGTTTGTAACTTGCGTCAAATCATGATGCAACTTGCATCAAGTTACGCTGTAATCTGCGTCAAAATGCGTGATGATTTGACGCAAATTGAAAGCTTGTTTGGCTGTACTTATATTTTATGACAACGTAGTTGACAGAAGCATCTTAAACAAAATACAGCTGCACCGGACTCTAATGAATTCTTATGCAACTGTATTCTTTAATTACTTTTCAATGAATATTCTTAGCTACGGAGCTGAAGCAGAAGGCTGTTCAACTGGTTTTCGTCTTGAATAAGCACTTCGCGTGGCTTGCTTCCTTGTGCAGCCCCCACGATACCTACTTGCTCGAGTTGGTCCATCAAGCGGCCTGCACGGTTGTAACCAATAGAGAAACGGCGCTGTATCATACTGGTGGAGCCTTGCTGTGAAAGTACAATTGCATGGGCGGCCTCCTCAAAATAGGGGTCAAGTGTGGACATGTCAGCACTGCCACTGCCTATACCGCCACCACTGTTGTCATCAATGGGTTCGGGAAGTTCCATTGGTTCAACGGGACCCGGCTCTTCCATGATGTAGTCGTTGATGCGTTCAATCTCCGGCGTATCAACGAAAGCACACTGTACGCGAACGGGTTCGTTGCCGTTAAGAAACAGAAGGTCACCACGTCCTACAAGCTGATTGGCTCCTGAACGGTCGAGAATGGTGCGTGAATCAATCTGTGAACTCACTCGGAATGCCATTCTTCCCGGGAAGTTAGCCTTGATATTACCGGTGATAATCTTTGTAGTTGGTCGCTGTGTAGCAATTACCATGTGAATACCTACGGCTCGGGCAAGCTGTGCAATACGTGCAATTGGGAGCTCAATTTCTTTACCTGCAGTCATGATTAAGTCGCCGAACTCATCAATAATGACAACAATATAAGGCATATAGTCGTGACCTTTCGTCAAATCTAACTTGTGATTGACATATTTTGCATTGTATTCTTTGATGTTCTTTGCACCGGCAACCTTCAACAGATCATAGCGATGATCCATGAGTGCACAGAGACTGTTGAGTGTTCTGACGACTTTGGTTACATCGGTGATAATAGGTTCTTCATCGTTCTCTGGCAGACAGGCCATGAAATGGTCTGAAATCTTGTGGTAAACACTGAATTCTACCTTCTTTGGATCAACAAGAACGAACTTCAGTTCATTTGGATGCTTCTTATATAATAATGAAGTGATGATAGCATTCAAGCCGACAGACTTTCCTTGTCCCGTTGCACCGGCAACAAGCAAGTGTGGGATTTTAGCCAAATCAACCATGAATACCTCGTTGGTAATGGTCTTTCCAAGAGCCAGCGGAAGCTCCATCTTTGTCTCTTTGAATTTCTTTGAGTTCAGAATACTCTCCATTGAAACTATCTGCGGCCTCTTATTTGGCACCTCGATACCAATAGTTCCTTTTCCTGGGATAGGTGCAATAATTCGGATGCCAAGTGCAGAGAGACTCAAAGCTATATCATCTTCAAGGTTTCGGATTTTGGAAATGCGTACGCCTTCAGCAGGGGTTATTTCGTAAAGTGTAATTGTTGGGCCTACAGTAGCCTTGATTTCACGGATAGATACACCGAAACTATTGAGCACTTCTACAATGCGTGCGTTGTTAGCTTTGATTTCATCCATGTCGACATTTGGCTTGTCTCCGTCGTCATATTTCTTGAGAAGATCAAGCGTAGGCTTCTTATATTTCGTGAAAGGTTCAAGCGGATCGATAGGAGTATTGAGGATTTCTTCAATGTTAACTACATCACTTCCGGCTTTTTCTTCATTCTTTGCTACCTCTACAGTCAGTTTGTTGTCGTTGCCCTCTGTAGCGTTTAGAGGAGTCTCTGCCTTGGGAGAAAGATTTACTACAGGAGAAGTTGCTGTAGAAGTGTGTGCTGAATTGTCAACATTATCGTAGTTGGTGAAGTCAAGAACTGGTGCAGGGATATCATTTGGTAAACCCTCTTCAATTGTTGGCTCATCCTCAATAGCTTCATCGGTAATGTCTTCTGATATATCTTCCTGGGGTGTTTCCGTCGTCTGGGACTCATGATTTGTAACGGAGAATTTTACCTTTGAGGTGAGATATTTCACCGGATTCATCGCTTTTCTGATGACGTTAATAGTCTCTGCACTTAGATATGTAAGGAAGGAAAGTGCAGTAAAGAGAAGTATACCAATTAATCCTGGTGCACCAACAATGTTTTCCAAATGCTGAACACAAAACAGTCCATGTTCTCCACCAGGGTTAAAAAAGAGATTACCCATAATGGGGGAAAGGAATTTTGCAAAGGTTATAGAACACCAAATCATTGTCAGCATCATGCCGAAAAACCATTTCCAAAGGTTTATGGTATAGATTTTCATCAGTTTTAAACCAACTAAAATGATGAAAGCTGGCATGATAAAAGCAGGGATTCCAAAGTTGACAGCTATGAAGAAATAGGCCATGATAGCCCCGATGGAACCGCAATAATTTGTAAACGAATGATTAGTGTTTACCCATTCTCCTGGTCTTAACCCTTCAAGCAGGCTTTGGTCACCTTGTCCTGTGGAAAAGAAAGAAACCATTGCAATGATGACAAAGATTGCAATGAGAAGGAGTATTAATCCTAAAAGAAAGTCTGTTTTTTCGTTGCTGAATATATTACGGAAGCCGACTGCCTCGCCCAAGTTCTTAGGTTTGCGGTCAGATTTTTTTCTTGCCATGTTCTTATTGTATTGTATTTCCTGCAAAATTAACGTAAAAATCCGAGAAATGGCGTTCTTTTCATAACTTTTTTCTAATTTTGCAAATTAGAGTTATGTATTTAATGATGAAGAAAACAATATATAGTAAGTTCGATAAGAGACTGATAACTGCCCTTCCTGCGGCTCAATTTCCAGGAAGAATCATAACTGTTATCAGTGAGGCCGATGCAGATAAAGCTGTTGACTATCTGCTGTCATGTGATATTTTGGGCGTTGATACCGAGACAAGACCTACCTTTCATAAAGGTGAACAGCACAAAGTAGCCTTGCTTCAAGTGGCTTCACGTGACACATGTTTTCTCTTCAGACTTAATGATATAGGAATGCCAGCATCGGTAATCAGACTCTTGGAAGACAGAACCGTTCCAAAAATTGGATTGTCATGGCATGATGATATCCTTTCTCTTCATCGTCGTTCAGAGTTTGAACCTGGTTATTTTATTGATTTACAGGATATCGTTGGAAAGATAGGAATAAAAGATTTAAGTCTTCAAAAACTCTATGCCAATATCTTTCATCAGAAGATTAGCAAGCGTCAGCGTCTTACAAACTGGGAAGCTGGAGTGCTTACTGACAAGCAAAAGCAATATGCAGCGACGGATGCCTGGACATGTATAAAACTATATGAAGAAATCAGGCGGCTGTATAAAACCAAGGAGTATAAACTTGTTGTACCTGTAGAACCCAACAGGTCAGAGGGGACTCCAACAGAAAAAGCAATGGCTAAATTAGCATAATGAAATGGTGATAATAGCTCGTTTAGAGGCTTTATTAATCAATTGAAATTCTAAAATACTTATGTATAAGTCAATCTATCTTAAAAAAGGGAAAGAGGAATCATTGAATCGTTTTCATCCTTGGATTTTTTCAGGGGCAATTCATCATATGGATGATAATATAGAGGAGGGGGAACTTGTCAATATATTCACGGCTTCAAATGAGTTTATTGCGGTTGGACATTATCAAATTGGGTCGATTGCTATACGTGTATTGACGTTTTCAAAGGTGGAAATCAGTTATGATTTCTGGTGCGATCGACTGAGTAGTGCTTTGAAAATGCGCCAAAATGTTGGGATTGCAGATAATAATGTGAATAATACTTATCGTTTGGTACATGGCGAAGGAGACTATCTTCCAGGCTTAGTAATTGATTGTTATGGCGAAACTGCAGTCATGCAAGCGCACAGTGTAGGTATGCATGTGTGCCGTGAAGAAATCTGCCGGGCACTGATTAAAGTAATGGGGGAGCGTATTAAGAATGTTTATTATAAAAGCGAGACAACACTTCCCTTCAAAGCAGAACTTGGACAAGAGAATGGTTTCATGTATGGTGGAACGGATAATGATATTGCTATAGAGAATGGCCTGAAGTTCCATGTAGACTGGCTTCGTGGTCAAAAGACCGGTTTCTTTGTTGACCAACGGGAAAATCGAAACCTTTTAGAGCATTATGCAAAAGGGAAAAGCGTGCTGAACATGTTTTGTTATACAGGTGGGTTCTCTGTATATGCCATGCGAGGTCAAGCCAAATTAGTTCATTCTGTGGATAGCAGTGCAAAGGCTGTTGAACTGACAAACCGAAATATAGCCTTGAATTTTCCAGATGATTTGCGTCATGAAGCATTTTGTGAGGATGCTTTCAAATACTTGGATAATAATGATAACAAGTATGATTTGATAATTCTTGATCCACCGGCTTTTGCCAAACATCGTGCAGCTTTACGCAATGCATTGAAAGGTTATACACGTTTGAATGTAAAAGGTCTGCAACGTATTAAGCACGGTGGTATTTTGTTTACTTTCAGTTGTTCACAAGTTGTATCGAAAGAACATTTTCGTAATGCTGTATTTACAGCAGCAGCACAGGCAGGTCGCAAGGTTAGGATACTTCATCAGCTGCATCAACCGGCAGATCATCCTATCAACATCTATCATCCGGAGGGGGAATATCTGAAAGGTTTAGTTTTATATGTTGAGTAGTTTTGCTCGTAGAATTAAGTTGTTCATAGATAGAAACCTTCTGCTGAAGCCTGAAGGTTTCTATCTTGTTGCCTTGAGCGGGGGCTGTGATAGTGTTGCCCTACTTCGGGTAATGATTGAACTTGGCTATCATATTGCAGTCATTCATTGTAATTTTCAATTACGAGGTGAAGAGTCAGAACGTGATGAACACTTCTGTGAAGAACTGTGTAACTCACAAAAAGTCCCATTTCATCGAGTTCATTTTGATACAAGAGAGTATGCAGAACTTCATCATATCAGTATTGAAATGGCTGCACGTGAACTGCGTTATCAATATTTTGAACAGTTAAGAAAGGATATCTGTGCTGACGCTATACTTGTGGCACATCATCAGGATGACACAGTTGAAACTGTATTGTTAAATTTAATACGTGGCACCGGCATTCACGGTTTGCAAGGAATTAAGCCAAAGAACGGTCATGTCATACGTCCTTTATTGTCAATGACACGCAATGATATAGAGAATTATCTTTCTTCTATTCAGCAGACTTTTATCACTGATAGCAGCAATCTTATTGCAGATATCAAACGTAATAAGATAAGATTGAAAGTATTACCATTGTTGCGTGAGATAAATCCTTCGGTATCAGAAAGTATAACTTTAACTGCTAAACATTTGAATGATGCAGCAAAAGTGTTTGATAATGCCTTGCAAGAGAGTGTTGAGAGGGTGACTTTAGTTCGTAAGGCTGACCGATATGTTGTGGATATAGACAAATTAGAACGTGAAATTTCTCCGGAGCAGACACTATATACCATTCTGAAGAATTTTTCGTTTTCATCTGTTCAGATTGAGAATATGGCATACTCACTTGATGCACCGACAGGGAAAAAGTGGTTATCGAATACGCATGAAGCCGTTATTGATAGAGGAACGCTTGTTATAGCCCCGCTTTTGGATGCGTCAAATAAGGTTTTAAAAGTGCCGGAAACAGGGTGCTACGTTTGGGATGATAAAGTTAAATTTAATATCACATCACATGTTATAACCCCTGAATTCAAGCCAAGTCACGACCCTGATAAAATAACTATAGATGCCGAAAAGGTGTTTTTCCCTTTGATAATCCGTTATGCACGGCAAGGAGACAGATTTCATCCTTTTGGTATGGCAGGTAGTAAATTGGTCAGTGATTACTTGACTGACCTGAAGCTGTCATTAGTAGATAAACAACGACAAATCGTTATTGAAGATGCTAAAGGAAAGATACTATGGATTGTCGGACGAAGAATTGACAACCATTTTGGTGTTACAAGGCAAACAAAGGGAGTGCTGACTCTGGCTCTTATGAATGAATGACATTTGCAATAGCACGTGAATGCTCAATTCTATAGAATTATTTCGTTGTAATTTGATATATTGGATTTTTTGTCTAAATTTGTGGCATGGAGAAGCAAAGTCATACAAGAGAAGAGAAAATGCAGGCGTTTGGACGTTTGCTTGATATACAGGACAGACTTAGAAAAGAGTGCCCTTGGGATAGAAAACAGACGTATGAAAGTCTGCGTCCAAATACAATTGAAGAGGTATATGAATTATGTGACGCACTGATAAAAGGCAATCAGGAGGAAATTTGTAAGGAGTTGGGCGATGTTATGGAACATGTAGTCTTTTATGCCATGTTAGGGCAAGAGACAGGAGACTTCGACATTGCTGATGTCTGCAATGCACAGGCAGATAAACTAATGTTCAGACATGATTTCATTGATTGGAACCAAGGTGGAAATTGGACTGTAACGAATCCCGATATGGTAATTAATCCGCAAGGACAGGTCGTCTATAAGGACGAAGAACAAAAGGAAAACGCAACTAAACCGATGACAGCTTCAGAGGTTTCCACTACATGGGAGCAGCGCAAACAACAGGAGCGTGGTGGAAACAAGACGGTTCTTTCAGGGGTTCCTGAGTCGTTACCATCTCTCATCAAGGCATACAGAATACAGGACAAGGCACGAAATGTGGGCTTTGATTGGAAGCAAAAGGAAGATGTGTGGGACAAAGTACGCGAAGAACTTGGCGAACTTGAAGTGGAATTGAAGAAAGAAGACAAAGATAAGTCTATCGGAGAATTGGGAGATTTCCTTTTCAGCATTATCAATGCAGCCCGCCTATATCACCTCAATCCTGATAATGCATTGGAACGAACCAATCAGAAGTTTATCCATCGCTTTGCTTATGTGGAACGAAAAGCAAAGGAAAAGCATAAGCAACTGATAGATATGACTATAGAAGAGATGGATAAACTGTGGAATGAAGCAAAGACTATAGAAAACAATATATAAACTAAAGTATATGAAAAAGTTATTTTATTTCGGCGTAATCTTGCTGAGCATGATGAGTATAGTCGCATGTAGACATAGGCAAAGCGCATCGAATGTAGGGATGAAAGATAGTATGGAAGATGTTGGTTTTGCAGATACTACCGTTTATGGTGTATGTGGAGAAAACACATCAATGCATAATATTGAATTGATTACTGACTTAGGTGACACGCTTGAATATACTGCATTGGATGACGGAAGAGACTCTACCGTTATTTTAGGTGGTCTTTTGTCAGGCGACCGTCTGGCGGTTATCGGTCATGAAGTTGATGGTGAACGCTTTGCACAGCGTGTGATTAACTTGACTACTTTGCTTGGGAAATGGGTTAGCATAGACAGGAATTTCGAGATACTTGAGGGCGGACAGATCAAGAGCAATGTAAAGGCTGAGACAAATCCATGGACAGTTTGGAAGATCTGTAATGGCAAATTATTGCTGAATAAGGATACTTTCATGATAGATAATTTGGGGGCAGACTCGCTTTATATCGAGAACAAAGAGGGCATCTTTGCCTTTAAGAGGGTAAAGTAAGGCCCATATCTACGCAATATGTGCATGGATATTAAGTTTAGGCCCCATTATATAATACTCGAAAAGCTACGCTATGGAACCATTTAAAATCCACATTCTCGGCTGTGGATCGGCTTTGCCGACTCTCAGTCACTATGCTTCCTCACAGGTTGTTGAAATCAGAGAGAAGCTTTTTATGGTTGATTGTGGTGAGGGAACGCAAATGCAACTCAGGCGAAATAAAATACGTTTCACGAAGTTGCAGGCTGTTTTTATATCTCATTTGCATGGAGATCATTGTTTTGGATTGATTGGTATGATCAGCACTTTCGGGATGTTGGGGCGCACTGCCCCCTTTCATGTGTATGCACCGGAAGCATTAGGCCCAATTCTGCAAATCCAATTGGACTTCTTTTGCAAAGGGTTGGGATTTGATGTCAAGTTTCATCCCATTGATACAACCCGGAAAATCGTGATTTATGAAGACCGAAGTCTGACGGTAGAAACAATTCCTCTTGAACACAGAACCCCAACATGTGGTTTCTTGTTCAGGGAGAAACCAAAATTGCGACATATAAATCGCGAGATGATTGATTGTTATGAAGTGCCTTTGAGCCAATTGAATAACATCCGGGCAGGCATGGATTGGACAACACCTGAGGGCGTGATTATTCCCAATGAAAGGCTGACAACTCCTGCTGATCCGTCAAGAGCCTATGCTTATTGTAGTGATACGCGCTATATCCCCACGCTTCATGAGTTGATAACTGGTGTAGATACGCTTTATCACGAAAGCACCTATGCAGAAGATAATGCATCGCGTGCCCAGTTATATTGGCATTCCACAGCACGCCAGGCAGCGACGGTGGCGCGTGATGCTCATGTAGGGAAGTTATTGTTAGGGCATTTCAGTGCCCGCTATGATGATGACAGATGTCTTCTTGATGAAGCCAAAGCTGTTTTCAAAAACAGTTGGTTAACAAATGAAGGACTTGTGTTTAACGTTTGATAGGTGGTGATTTAAAAAGAAAAGAAAACACATCTTAGAGATGAACTATTATTGCCCTATCGGCTATTTCTTTATCTTGAATTTAACATAATCAGCCATATGGCAATGTATAGTTCCAAATTTTACACTACATTTTGAATTTTGCTAAATTTATTTACAAATGACTTTATAATATTCACAGATTTGAAATGAAAGCATCCTAAGCTTTCAATAATGCTTATTTTTTAGCTCTTCACAATTTCTTGACTATCAGATTGTTATAAAACTTAAGGAGAATTACAAGGCAAAATCACAATAAAAAGCGATGTGATTTGTATTGAATTAAGTCGTGATTTGTACCATTTCATCGTATGTTTTGATGCAAATGAGAGTATGTTTTGACTCAAGTTGCAACGCATAATGCCTGAAGTTGTAAATCAAAGGAGAGGAAATGAAGGTATTGAAGCTATAAAGAGACTTTACACATGCGCTGAAAAGCGACTCGTGTTTCTATTTGGTGTCCCTTTGAAATGTTAAAAATGAGCAGTAATATTTACAGAAAGGAAGAAATGTTTAGCTTTATTTGTCCTTTTTTTGTATTGCAAGTATCTTCTTTAGTTTTGTGCCTTGTTAAATCACTTCACCGCAAAGAGAGAGTTTTGTACGATTAAGATAGACAGTCATCCGTAAGGATGTTTTCAGGAAAATGCCTTTAATTATTGTTAAATTTGTTTTAGGATTACAATAAAATCCATAACTTTGTACACAAATAAAGGTTTCAGTAACAATTGAAGAATTGTAATCGTTTATGGCAAAATCTCTACTTAAAATATTTTTCTTTGCGATTTTCTTTTGGGTGTCTCCTGTAGCGTTTGGTGCTACGGAGAATATGAATGCAATGGACATTCCCGGTGCTCATGAGATTGAAATTACGATTAGTCAGACAACATTACGCGTTACAGGGGGCGCCGGTCAGGTGCTTTATATCTATAATGTTGCAGGAGTCTGTGTCATGACGCTTCGGGTGGATAGCAACGACAAGCGTTTCGATTTGAACTTGGCCAAGGGCTGTTATATCGTAAAGGTGGGTAGAACTGTCAGAAAAGTTTCAATACATTGATATTCCCTAAAATCAGTTTTGTTCATAACGGATAACTCAATGTATCGCATATTCTTGTTTTTGCTTTTAGTTGTAGCATTCTTCAGTTCTTGTAGTAATAGGTCAAGAAATCCTAATCTGCATCTTCAACTGTCAGAATTTGAGGCATTAAACACATCCGACTACGCATTAAATTCACACCGCATTCATCATTATTTGGAACAAGTGGCTCTGTCCGATACAGAAACTACAGGCGTTGATGGTCGTGCAAAAAGTTATTATCTCCATGGTGGTGAATTCATTTGGGTGAGTCGTCAAGGGGTTAATCATCAGGCTGACACTTTACTTGCCTATCTGCAAAGGGTAGATGAATTGGGATTTAGTAAGAGTAGATTCAGAGTTTCCCAAATAGAAGCAGACTTGAGAAGGTTCCATTTGTTGGATTTTGATAAGGGAGAGCATGCTATAAACAAGGTTCTGGGCCGTTTGGAATACAATCTGACGAAAGCTTATCTGCGCTATACTATCGTGCAAAGTTTTGGTTTAGTCAATCCTTCGCGCTTGTTGAATAAGCTTGACAGAAATGAAAGAGACACCGTTCGGGTAAGCTATCGTGGCCTTTTCGATATTCCAATGAAGACTGTGGGAAAGCAATTCTGCAAGGAAGCATTGGCTAAAATCGCCCATGACAGCGTGGGGAGTTTTCTTCATGAGATACAACCTAAAAGTGAATTGTATAGCCAACTGAAAAGCTTGTTAGCTGTTACAACTGACAAGATGATGCGAAGTAGGATATTATGCAATATGGAACGTTGTCGCTGGAGATACTATGATGAGCCAAGCAAGCATGAAAAATATGTGCTTGTCAACATTCCTTCTTTCCATTTGCGTGCTGTAAACGGAAGAGAGGTGTTGGAGATGAAAATAGGATATGGAACAACTGAAACGAAAACACCGCTCTTGACAAGCCGTATTATGCGCATGGATATCAACCCGCAATGGGTAATTCCACGTAGCATTACAGAGAAAAACATAGCAAACCACTTTGGTGACAGACAATATTTCGATAGTCATCGTTACTTTGTCAGAGATCGTAAAACAGGACAGAAAGTACCATTTGATCGAATAACGCAAGACATGTTTCACAGCAAAGATTATCTTGTGATACAGAAAGGTGGCATCGGTAATTCATTGGGAAGGATTATCTTTCGGTTCAATAATTCGTTCAGCGTGTTTCTACATGACACCAATCGGCATAACGTTTTCTCTCAAGAGAATCGGGGAGTGAGTCATGGTTGCATACGTGTAGAGCGTCCTTTTGAGCTGGCTGTATTCTTGTTGAAAGACAAAAACGAGAGTTTAATCCGTAAACTTCATTATTCCATGACTGCAGAAATAGGTGGGGAAAGTACTGTGCTGCCTGAAGAAGAAAAGAAAATGATAAAGAAACAAAAGCCAGATACTTTGCAGCGCTCCATGTTGATCAGTTCCCTGAAGGTGGAACCACAGATACCTATCTTCATCACCTATTTCACAATTTACCCTGATGTGAATGGCAAGTTGCAGTATTTCAGTGATGTATATGGCTATGATAAGGTTATATTCGATGTCCTCAAAAGCTTTGGTGTAAAGTGATGGAATACAATGAAAAAGAGATTTTGGAGGCATTGAGGAACGAAAAAACTAAATATCATGCCTTTTCTCAATTGGTGGAGCACTATCGCGAGCCGCTATATTGGCGTATCAGGCGCATTGTCATAGCGCATGAAGATGCAAATGATATCTTGCAGAATACGTTTATAAAGGTGTGGAGTAATATGGACAAGTTCCAAATGCGTGCCCAGTTTTCTACATGGATTAATCGTATTGCTATCAACGAAAGTCTGGATTTTCTCCGCTCCAAGAAAGATAAAATAAGCACAGATGAATATGGTGGCGTGGCAATAAAACTATTGGCTGATGACTATTTTGATGGCGATGCAACACAAGCACTGTTGCAGGAGGCAATCGCAACATTGCCTGAAGTACAGCGAACAGTCTTTAATCTGCGTTACTTTGACGAAATGAAATATAACGAGATGAGTCAAGTTTTAGGAACAAGCGAAGGAGCTTTGAAAGCAAGTTACCACTTGGCAGTGAAAAAAATCTGTGATTTTTTAAAGCTGCGTGATTAAACTTTGGTAAACACTTTACGTCAAAAGGATAAGAAAAGGAATTTAATGATATGGAAAAATACGAGCAGGAACTTTTAGAAAAGTTTGGAAAGAGCAGGCCTTTTACCGTCCCCGATGGTTATTTTGAGGATTTCAGTGCCCGCCTAATGAACAGTCTGTCAGACTCAAATGACACAAAACGAGTATTAACTTTCCGTTCTAAGAAGTTTGTTCGATTGTTCCGCTATACGGCAGTAGCCTGCTTTGTAGCAGTATTTTCTGTGTTGGGCATTAATAGTTTCTTGACAGCTGAGAATTCTATAGAGGCACCTGTGGCAGAACAACACTATAATGGAGATAAATTATTCGACCAAATAGCAGATTATGCAATGATGGATAATGAAGATTACTATGCAACACTTTCTGATAATTAAATGTAGAATGGAAATGAAAAGAATATTATTACCCCTTGTTGTCATGCTTTTTACGGCAATACAACTTGTGGCTCAAGTTCCAGATAGAGGGCGTCCGAAGTTCGATCCAAAAGCCTTTGAAATGAAAATGGAGCAATACGTATCGACAGCTGCAGGTTTTACACCCGCTGAAGCCAGTAAGTTCTTCCCACTTTATCGTGAGATGCACCGCAAGTTAAGAGGATGTTTTGATGAAATGCGTATGTATCGGCACGTTGATACCAATGATGATGAAGCGTCATATAAAGCGATTAAACGATTGGATGAAATTGATTTGGAAATGAAAGAATTGCAACAGCGTTATCATGCAAAGCTTTTGAAGGTTGTTCCTGCAGGTAAGGTGATGAAAGTGATTAAGGCAGAAGAGCGCTTTCATCGTCAAGCTTTCAAGCAGGTTTTAGAAGGTCCGAAAAACTAAATAAATGCAAAGATATTTCATTTATCTCAGCTATGATGGCTCAGCTTATCACGGATGGCAAATTCAACCTAATGGTATTTCTGTGCAGGAGAAGCTTCAGGAAGCTCTTTCCAAACTTCTTCGACAAGAGATAGAGATTGTTGGAGCCGGGCGTACTGACACGGGAGTACATGCCCGAATGATGGTTGCCCATTTTGATTTTCCTAAAAGTATAGAAGAAGAACAGCTGAGGTATAGACTTAATAGGCTGTTACCACGCGATATTACTATCAATAAAGTGATACCTGTGGAAGCGGATATGCACGCACGCTTTTCGGCAAAATGGCGCACGTATCGGTACTACATTCATACACAAAAAGATGCTTTTCTGCGTCATTATTCCTATGAAAGTCCTTATAAACTTGATTATCAGTTGATGAATCAGGGGGCAGAGCTACTGAAAAGTCACACAGATTTTGCAGCATTCTGCAAGACCGGAGCCGACAATAAGTCCACACTGTGTACTATAAGAGAATGCAAATGGGTGCAGACTTCTGCTATTTCGTGGTATTTTGAGATTACAGCTAATCGCTTTTTAAGAAATATGGTGCGTGCAACCGTGGGGACTCTGTTTCTTTTGGGACGTCATCATATTTCGCTTGATGATTTGGATTACATCTTACAAGAAGGTGATCGAAGTAATGCAGGAGAGAGTATGCCTGGTCATGCTTTGTTCTTGGAGAACATAGAATATTGAATTTAAAAATGTGGTTACTATTAGCATTCCTTTCAGCAACACTGTTGGGATTTTATGATTCGTTCAAGAAAAAGGCACTTCATGACAATGCTGTCATCCCGATATTATTTTTGAATACAGTTTTTTCTTCATTAATATTCTTGCCTTTTATCTTTTTGTCTTCGTTTACTCGGATTTTAGAAGGCAGTATATTCTTTGTATCACAAGGAGGTTGGGAAGTGCATCGCTTCATTCTTCTAAAGAGTTTAATTGTCTTGTCCAGTTGGATTTTCGGCTATTTTGCCATGAAACATTTGCCTTTGACAATTGTTGGGCCGATTAATGCCACCCGTCCGGTGATGGTTCTTGTTGGAGCTTTGTTGGTATTTGGTGAGCGATTGAATGGCTGGCAATGGATAGGTGTGGCCCTTGCTGTAGTGTCTTTCTTGCTGTTAAGTAAGAGTGGCAGGAAAGAAGGAATTAATTTCAAGCATAACAAGTGGATATATTTCCTCGTGTTTGCTGCACTATTGGGGGCAATTAGTGGGCTCTATGACAAATATCTGATGGCAAGTCCGCAGAATGGTGGTGTAGGTATAGACAGGATGATGGTTCAAAGCTGGTATAACATCTATCAGATGGGGATGATGGGAAGTGTGATGCTCCTGCTATGGTGGCCTACTCGAAAACGCACAACACCTTTTCATTGGGACTGGACTGTAGTTTTAATCTCCTTATTCTTATGTGTTGCCGACTTTGTTTATTTCTATGCGTTAAGCTTACCTGGTGCAATGATATCCATAATCAGCATGATACGTCGAAGCAGTGTGTTGGTGAGTTTCCTTTTTGGAGTACTATTTTTCCATGAAAAGAATCTCAAAGCTAAAGCATTCGACTTGGCACTTGTCCTGCTTGGTATGATATTCCTGTATATAGGTTCAAAATAGTTAGGGTGGGATAAAGGTGTGTTGTTGAATTAATTTGTCAGATTATCTTTGCTTTTTGATATAAAACTTGTATCTTTGTAGACAAGATTGATCGTAAAACAATATAGCATGGCACATAATATTTTCAAGGGCTTAGGAATTGCCTTGATAACACCTTTCACCTTAGATGGTAAGGTTGACTACAAATCATTGAAGCGTCTTTTGGAATATCAGTTGGCTAACGGCGCTGATTTTCTATGCATTTTAGCTACAACAGGAGAGGCTCCTTGTCTGACAGGTCAGGAGAAAGATGAGCTTACGGCATTTATAAAAGACATTGTAAGAGGTAGAATTCCAATTCTTAAATATTGTGGAGGCAATAATACTGCTGCGGTTGTTGAAGAGATTAAGACTACAAATTGGACTGGAATTGACGGTATCCTTAGCATTTGTCCATATTATAACAAACCTTCTCAGGAAGGTCTTTATCAGCATTTCAAAGCGATAGCAGAAGTTAGTCCGTTACCAATAGTCCTCTATAATGTTCCTGGTCGTACGGGAATTAATATGAAAGCTGAAACAACTGTAAAGTTGGCCAGAGACTTTTCTAATATCATTGCAGTGAAAGAGGCCAGTGGAAGTCTTGAGCAAGTGGATGAGATTATTAAGAATAAACCTGATCATTTTGATGTTATCAGTGGTGATGATGCCTTGACATTCTCTATGATAGCGAGTGGTGCAGCAGGTGTTATCTCTGTGATTGGAAATGCACTTCCTCGGGAATTCAGCCGCATGATACGTCTTGAGTTCAAGGGGGAATATGAGCCGGCACGTAAGATACACCACATGTTTACCGAACTTTATTCCTTACTGTTCGTTGACGGTAATCCTGCAGGTTGTAAGGCATTGCTGAATGATATGGGGATGATTGAGAATGTGCTTCGGCTTCCGCTTGTTCCAACAACCATAACAACAAAGCAGAAGATGGCCGACATTCTGAAAGAGTTAAGAATTTGATAGAAACTTAAATGAAGAGAGTTAACAAATTAAATTCTCTTTAAAAACGCTAAAAGACACATGAATACAAAAGAAAAAGTCTGTATTTCTTTTGTGAAACACAGAATAATAGTTATCTTTGCATTGTGTTTTTCATGGTATTAGATTATTAAGGTTAAAGAAAAGATTGGTTGTCGTGAGGCAATCAATCTTTTTAGTTTGCGATCAATAAAGTTATCTATTTATTTTGTCATACCCTTATTTTCCTTTATCTTTGCAGGCAGAAAGCAGTGTCCCGGCTCTGTTGCTGGCATAATTTCATATGCGAGAGGAAAGTCCGGGCAGCATAGGATGCTCCACTTCCGAAAATAGAAGCTATTGGTGACAGTAGGTGTCGACAGAAGAAAACAACCGCCATAAATTGGGATACTGACTGGCTTTCCGGTCAAGTCTCTTTGTGGTAAGGGTGAGAAGGTGGTGTAAGAGACCACCAGCTGACGGGTGATCGTCAGGCTGTGTCATCTGGAGGCTGCAAGTTCATGTATACCGTAGACTGAGGGTTGTCCGCCTGAAGGATTTCGAATCCGCTACGGAGGGTAGAATGCTTAAGCCGTGGGGTGACTCATGGATTAGATAAATAACAGGGCTTCATCTTCGTGATGAATACAGAACCCGGCTTATCAGGGCGCTGCTTTCTTTTTTTCTTTTCGTTATAACCCCAAATCACTTTCAATATGAATTTTACATTAAACGAGACTGATTACAAGGTAGATGACCTACAACAATCCATTTTGAGAGTTGTTAACACGTGGGGAGACTCACAAAACTTCCCACAGATGAAAGATTACGGAGTAACCAAAGAGTCGCTGTTATCTTATCTCTTTGATAAGCAATCCATTCTTGACAGTATGGGAAGTGAACGCTTTCAGCTGACACTGTTAGGAATTTTTGTCGTCATTCCCATTTTTATAGCTTCATTATTCCCTGAAAAGAAATTACCGTTTGGATCATATACAGCGATTGTATGCGGGGTAGGGGGTGCGCTTCTTTTTGGACTTCTCAAGCTGTTCATGAACTTTCTCATTCGTAAAAGGCTTGCAAAATTGTATGATGAGGACCATGAAGCATATATAACACAAGTGCTTTCATACCGAGATAAGCATTTGAAATAAAAAAACTTGGGATAGATAATCCCAAGTTTCAGGAGGCACCTAGCAGAGTCGAACTGCTCTACACGGTTTTGCAGACCGTTACCTAACCGATCGGCCAAGGTGCCATAATTGCTGATTTGCGGTTGCAAAGGTATAACAAAAAAACTATTTGACCAAATATATCTACTGTTTTTTTCGTTCCTTTTTGCATTTATCATAAAATGCACAGCCTGCACATTTGTAGTCTTTGCACTTAACATTCTGGTTTATAGATTTATAGATGCCTCTTATAGCGAATGTAACTGCCAAAGCTATAACCAGAAAGATGATAATATATTGTATGAGTATTCCCATTCATTAAAAATAAACAGACAGAATTATACATTTTTTACATATATAAAGTCTGCCCGTATAATCAACCAGTTTTCTAATAATCAATTCATCAATTCATTTGTTTGCAAAGATAATTCTTTGCTGTTAGATATGCAATCCTCATTTTTAATGATTTTCATTCAATGGGTCATTTTCCCGTTTTATCAATCGTAATGGTAACTATGTTCCAAGATATTGGAAATCAAAGTGTTATATGATGATTTTTAATTTGCGTCAAGTTATGCAGTCATATGATGCTAATAGCACTGTATTCTGATGCAAATCACACGCTAATCTGATGCAAATTAAAAACCAACCTGAACGATATTGAAATTCAGGATAATTTTGATGATAAGCTATGTTTATTCAGATGTAAATACAATATGTATTGTGTTATCGTCTAATTTGCATTTCGTTATATAATCATTATTATGATAAATTAATGCTATATGAAAGATAAATTCTAAGATGTTCACCCTATTTCACGGTAAGATGAAAACAACCTTGATGAACTTCGTACTTGATGTGGCAGCGGTTTTGTTTTCTCATGTCGTTCAATACCTCGCTGAGAACCCATTTCAATGTGTCATTCTGTACAGAACGATGCTTTTCATTAGGTGCTTCTACAGTTTTATATCTATTGTAACAAATATCTACCGTTGTTCCATAAAGATGACAACTGTTTACTGTTGCATTGCCATTATGGTTTCGAAGTTTATCTACATCCTCTTTAGAACGCATGACACTCGTGATGATAATCTTATGCAAAGGGATGCCTTTAGTTTGCAATGAATCAAAAAAGTTGTGCCCGATATCCTGTAACAGTATGGCGGCTTTGGGCACCAGATAAGGAATACTTGACTTTAAGTTGTCAACATAATAATATGGATTTCCACCAACATATACAAGTTCTTCCTTTCTGTTTTCTGCCTCTTCACGGTTTGCAACCGGATTAACACCTAATGCCTGAGCAGACAGAAGTTGCACATCGTTCTGGTCAGGGAATGCCTTACCGAAGTTTGGTACACTGTAAATCCTGTTTTTTACAACCGAGCCATCAGCATTAAAAAAGATTGAAGCATGTGGTTGAGAAGACTTTGTTTGAGTATATTGCGCCGTTGTTTGATGCGTGTTGAGTGTGTCTGTTTGGGGCAACGTCGATTTCTCCATGATGCCATCTGGGTGTATTTCCTTGTTGGCAATCGACGGAAAAAGACATCGAATGAAACTAAGAAAGACAACACTAAGGCCGAAACCCTGTAAAAATCGATTTTTGGAAATCTTCATGACCCTATAAATAAACTTTTATTCAGCAGTGCAAAGATAGACCAAATATTTTGTAATCTCAAAAAAAAACTCTACTTTTGCAAGTAAATTTTAAGAAGCTTATACATTGATAGAGAAGCATATATTTCTTGAAGATATTGATCCTGTTGTTTTCTATGGCGTCAATAACAGTCATCTGCAGATGATTAAATCTCTCTTTCCCAAACTGAGAATTGCTGCGCGGGACAATGTCATTAGAATTCTTGGCGACGAGGAAGAGATGGCTAAAATAGAGGAAGATTTGGCTTCAATACAAAGACATGTGCTAAAATATAATTCCATTTCCGATGAAGATATCCTTGACATTATAAAAGGCAGAAAGACTAAAGCTGAAGGTGTTAAGGATGTTTTGGTTTACAGTGTGTCGGGAAGACCGATTAAAAGTCGGTCGGGAAATCAGCAGAAACTTGTTGATGCCTTTTCTAAAAATGACATGATATTCGCTGTTGGTCCAGCCGGAACGGGAAAAACTTATTTAAGTATTGCCCTGGCAGTAAAGGCACTCAAGGAGAAAACTGCAAAGAAAATCATCTTGAGCAGGCCTGCTGTCGAAGCTGGTGAAAAGTTGGGGTTCTTGCCTGGCGACATGAAAGATAAAATTGATCCTTATCTTCAACCTTTATATGATGCGCTTGAAGATATGATACCGGCAGTCAAATTGCAGGACATGATGGAAAAACATGTTATTCAGATTGCCCCACTCGCTTTTATGCGCGGACGCACATTAAGTGATGCAGTAGTTATTTTGGATGAAGCTCAGAACACAACTCCGCAGCAAATAAGAATGTTCCTGACCAGAATGGGCTGGAATACGAAGATGATTATCACGGGTGATATGACCCAAATAGATTTGCCTAAAGAACAGAAAAACGGTCTTAAGGAAGCATTGCATATTCTTGGTAAAGTAGAAGGTATAAGCGTGATTAATCTTTCCCAGAAAGATATTGTAAGGCACAAGCTTGTCACTCGGATTGTTAATGCCTATGATGCTTTTGACAAAGTGAAAGACCAGGAGCGTGAGGAAAGAAGACAAAAGCCTCCCAAAGGGCGAAGAAACCAGAACTTAGAAGAAGAATATACAATATTAGAAAATTCAGACAACGACTTTAATTAATATTGAAAATGAAAGCTTTAACAAAGACAGATTTCCATTTCGATGGACAGAAAAGTGTTTACCATGGTAAAGTTCGTGATGTATATAACATCAACGACGATTTGATGGTAATGGTTGCAACCGACAGAATTTCTGCTTTTGACGTGGTCTTGCCAAAGGGAATTCCGTTCAAGGGACAAGTGTTGAACCAGATTGCTGCTAAATTTCTGGATGCGACAAGTGACATTTGTCCAAACTGGAAAATGGCAACTCCTGACCCTATGGTAACAGTTGGGCTTAAATGTGAAGGCTTTCGCGTTGAGATGATTATCCGTTCTATTCTCACAGGCAGTGCTTGGCGTTCTTATAAAGAGGGTTGTCGTGAGCTATGTGGCGTTAAACTTCCTGATGGGATGCGTGAAAACGAGAAATTCCCTGAGCCAATCGTCACTCCGACGACAAAGGCTGATGAGGGGCACGACTTGAATATTTCCAAGGAAGAAATTATAGCACAAGGGATTGTTTCAAAAGAAGATTACGAAATTATAGAGGATTATACCAAGAAACTCTTCAAGCGTGGACAGGAGATAGCTGCTAAGCAAGGACTGATTTTGGTTGACACAAAATATGAATTTGGTAAGCGTGATGGAAAGATTTATTTGATAGATGAAATCCACACACCAGACTCAAGTCGTTATTTTTACGCTGAAGGCTACGAAGAGAAACTTGCAGCAGGAAAGCCTCAGAAGCAGTTGTCAAAGGAATTTGTACGCCAATGGTTGATTGAGCATAACTTTATGAATGAACCAGGACAGCAAATGCCCGAGATTACTGACGAATATGCTGACAGCGTCAGTGATAGATACATTGAACTGTATGAGCATATTACTGGAGAAAAGTTTGATAGAAGCATTGAATGTGGAGATATTGCAGCGAGAATAGAGAATAATGTTGCAACTTATCTGAAGACAGTCAGATAATTTATTTAAAGGCATTGCATGTATAAACAAGAAGAGATAAAGCCTTACGGTAAGGAGGGTGAGAAAGGAAAGTTGGTTGAGGAAATGTTTGATAACATTGCCCCGACATATGATACGCTAAATCACCGTCTCTCTTGGGATATAGATAAAGGCTGGCGAAAGAAAGCAATTCGCCAGCTTTTGCCCTTTCAACCGAAAACAATTTTGGATATTGCAACGGGTACAGGTGATTTCGCTATACTGTCTGCAAAAGAACTTCGCCCTCAAAGAATGATTGGAATAGATATCAGTGAGGGGATGATGAAGATCGGACAGAAGAAAGTTGAAGCTGAAGGGCTACAGCATATTGTTTCTTTCAAAAAGGATGATTGTACACATTTGTCATTCGATGATAATTCTTTCGATGCTGTTACGGCTGCTTTCGGTATCCGTAATTTTCAGAACCTTGACCAAGGTTTGAGCGAGATGTATCGTGTTTTGCGACCTAATGGTCATCTAAGCATTGTGGAATTAACTACACCTGTGAGTTTCCCCATGAAGCAATTGTTTAAGCTATACTCACATACGATACTCCCTGTATATGGGAAATTAATTTCAAAAGATACCAGTGCATACAGCTATCTGACCAAAACTATAGAGGCTTTTCCGCAAGGTGAAGTGATGTTAGATATCCTTAGGAAAGCTGGTTTTAAGAATGCGAGCTTCAAAAGGCTTACCTTTGGTATTTGTACAATGTATTTTGCAACGAAGTAAGAATTAAATCTCACCTATCAACTATGGATAAATATGGTCTTATAGGATACCCACTCGGACATTCCTTTTCTATAGGGTTCTTCAATGAAAAATTTCAAAATGAAGGAATTGATGCACAATACTGCAACTTTGAAATACCCAGTTTGGATTGTCTTCCTGAAATTATTGCGCAGAACCCTGACCTCAAAGGCCTGAATGTGACCATACCTTATAAGGAAAAGATAATAGATTTTCTTGATGAAATCAGTCCCGAAGCAAAAAACATTGGAGCGGTCAATGTTATTAGGGTGAACCATAATGGGAATAAAACATTCATGAAAGGCTACAATAGTGATGTCATTGGCTTTACTAAAAGCATAGAACCTCTTTTAGAGAGATTCCATAAAAAGGCCTTAATCTTAGGTACCGGCGGTGCCTCTAAAGCTATTAAATACGGTTTGGAATCTCTTGGATTGGAAACATTATTGGTCAGTAGGTTTGAGCGTCCAGGCACTATACAGTACCAATCTGTTACGCCTCAATTACTCCAAGAATATAAAGTTATTGTAAATTGTACTCCATGTGGCATGTATCCTAAAGCAGACGAATGTCCCGCCCTACCCTATGAAGCTATGGACAGCCATACTTTACTTTATGATTTGATTTATAATCCGGATGAGACCTTGTTTATGCATAAGGGAGCAGAATATGGGGCTACAGTAAAGAATGGCTTGGAAATGTTGCTGCTTCAGGCCTTTGAAAGTTGGAAATTTTGGAATAGAAAAGAATAAATTTTATATGACAAGAGATATGGATAATAGATATATGATGCGTGGTGTCAGTGCTGCCAAGGAAGATGTTCATAATGCTATTAAGAATATAGATAAAGGTCTTTTCCCGCAGGCTTTCTGCAAAATCATCCCTGATATCTTAGGAAATGATCCAGAATACTGTAATATCATGCATGCTGACGGTGCGGGAACGAAGTCGTCATTAGCCTATATGTATTGGAAAGAAACTGGTGACCTTAGCGTTTGGAAAGGTATTGCACAGGATGCAATTGTCATGAACACAGATGATCTTTTGTGTGTTGGCGCTGTGAATAATATCCTTGTTTCAAGTACAATTGGGCGAAATAAAATGTTGGTTCCCGGCGAGGTTATATCAGCCATAATCAATGGAACAGATGAGTTACTTGCAGAAATGAGGAATATGGGTATCGGCATTTACCCTACCGGTGGAGAGACTGCTGATGTCGGAGATCTTGTCAGAACGATTATTGTTGACTCAACAGTTACTTGTCGCATGAAGCGAAGTGATGTCATAGACAATGCCAATATACGTCCTGGAGATGTAATCGTTGGTCTTAGTTCTACAGGACAGGCTACTTATGAGAAGCAGTATAATGGAGGCATGGGTAGCAATGGATTGACCAGTGCCCGGCATGATGTGTTTGCCAAATATCTGGCAGAACGTTATCCGGAGAGCTATGACCATGCAGTACCGGAAGAATTGGTTTATAGTGGAAAGTACAAGTTTGAAGATGCCGTGGAAGGTAGCCCAATTAATGCAGGAAAGCTTGTGCTCTCTCCTACCCGTACCTATGCGCCTGTTATCAAGAAGCTTTTGGACGAGCTTCGTCCAGAAGTTCACGGAATGGTACATTGCACAGGAGGTGCACAGACAAAGCTTTTACACTTCATTGGTGACAATTGTAAAGCGATAAAAGATAACATGTTCCCTACTCCTCCATTGTTCAAAGCCATTCAGGATTGTTCTGGAACAGATTGGAAAGAAATGTATCAAGTGTTCAATATGGGACATCGAATGGAAATATTCGTGCGTCCGGAGATTGCAGATAAGGTGATAACCATCAGTAAAAGCTTTAATATTGAAGCACAGGTTGTTGGCCATATAGAGGAAGGAAAGCGTAGTCTCACTATTCATTCCGAGTTTGGGACTTTCGAATATTGAATACTCTGCCACAACATTATATACGTGAATTCAGTTTAAGAATCTGTTTGGGTTTTGATGGGGTAAAAAATAAAAAACGGCTTTCCGAGCCCTCGGATGAGCAGAAAACTGGAAAAAACGGCTTTCCGACCCCTCGGATGAACAGAAAACTGGAAAAAACGGCTTTCCGAGGCCTCGGATGAACAGAAAACTGGAAAAAATGGCTTTCCGACCCCTCGGATGAACAAAAAACTGAAAAAAATAGCTTTCCAACCCCTTGGATGAGCAGAAAACTGAAAAAAGCGGCTTTCCAACCCCTTGGAAGCAGAAAGATAGATGTTAAAACCGTATTCACAACATGATATTCATAAGTAAAATTAAAATATATGCCAGAAAATAATAGTATACTTGAAAAGTTAGACGGCCTTGAAAGCCGTTTTGAAGAGGTTAGTACGTTGATTACCGACCCAGATGTAATTGCAGATCAGACACGTTATGTAAAGCTTACCAAGGAATGGAAAGATTTAGGCGATATCATGAACGCCCGAAAACGATACATAGCATGTCTCGATTCTATCCGTGAGGCAAAGGATATACTTGCGAATGAGAGCGATAGCGACATGAAAGATATGGCTCGTGAAGAGTTACAGCAGAATGAAACTCTCCAACCGCAATTGGAAGAAGAGATAAAACTACTCTTAATCCCCAAGGATCCTGAGGATGCAAAGAATGTTCAAATGGAGATACGTGCAGGAACAGGTGGTGATGAAGCAGCTTTATTTGCAGGGGATCTGTTCAACATGTATAAGCGCTTTTGCGATATGAAGGGCTGGACACTCAGTGTCACTGATGTTTCAGAGGGAGCTGTAGGTGGATATAAAGAGATCGATTTTGCTATCAGTGGCACTGATGTATATGGCACCATGAAATATGAAAGTGGCGTCCATCGTGTTCAACGCGTGCCTGTAACAGAGTCAAACGGCCGTATGCAGACCAGTGCAGCTACTGTTGCCGTGTTACCTGAAGCTGATAAATTTGAAGTGAATATCAATGAGGGAGACATCAAGTGGGATACTTTCCGCTCAAGTGGTGCCGGTGGTCAGAACGTTAATAAAGTGGAGTCCGGTGTCCGTTTGCGCTATCCCTGGAAGAATCCTAACACAGGTGAGGTTGAAGAGATATTGATTGAATGTACAGAAACGCGTGATCAACCCAAGAATAAAGAGCGTGCTTTGAGTCGCCTCTATACTTTTATTCATGACCGCGAACATCAGAAGTATGTTGATGATATTGCAAACAGAAGAAAAAGTTTGGTCTCAACAGGTGACCGATCGGCTAAAATCAGAACCTACAACTTCCCACAAGGGCGCGTAACAGACCATAGAATTGGTTATACCACACATGATCTTCAAGGTTTCTTGGGTGGAAATATTCAGGATATGATAGATGCATTGACTGTAGCAGAAAACGCTGAAAAGCTTAAAGAAAATGAACTCTAAACTATCAAACGGAGATGGGCATTAAATATACAAAGAAGAATGAGGATCAAGAGCAGCAGGAACGTACAATTCAGGCTGATGATTTTATGCGGCTCATGATTTCTACTCATCGAAAGGATAAGGTCAAAACAGAGTTGCCAAAAACTGAAAAACAGAAATAACATGAACAGAGAACAACTTATAAAAGAGATTTTCGACAAGAAGTCTTTCCTGTGCGTAGGTTTAGATATCGACCTAAATAAAATACCGAAGCATCTGTTGGATGAAGATGATCCTATTTTCGTTTTCAATAAAGCTATTATTGATGCGACCGCTCCATACTGTGTTTCCTACAAACCTAATCTTGCATTCTATGAATGCTATGGCATAAAAGGAATGATTGCTTTCGAAAAAACAATCAATTACTTGAAGGAACACTATCCTCATCATTTCATAATTGCAGATGCCAAACGTGGTGATATTGGCAATACAAGCCGCATGTATGCCAAGACTTTCTTTGAAGAATATGATCTCGATGCACTGACCGTTGCACCTTACATGGGTGAAGACAGTGTAAAACCTTTCCTTGAATATGAAGGAAAGTGGGTCATTTTATTGGCTTTGACCAGTAATAAAGGCAGTCAGGATTTCCAGCTTTTCACATCCTATAATGGTCAGCGTCTGTTTGAAAGGGTGTTATCAAAGAGTCAGGAATGGGGCAACACGGATAACTTGATGTATGTTGTTGGTGCTACACAAGGTGCAATGTTCCGGGATATTCGAAAGATAGCGCCTGATCACTTCCTTTTAGTTCCTGGTGTTGGAGCACAAGGTGGTAGTCTCCAGGAAGTCTGCAAGTATGGAATGACGGCAGATTGTGGCTTGTTAGTTAATTCTTCTCGTGGCATTATCTATGCCGGCCAACATGAAGATTTCGCAGAGAAAGCCGCAGACAGTGCTAAAGAATTGCAACAGCAAATGGCTATTGAACTCTCGCGCTTGCAGTAGTTATATGACATGATTGCAAAGTTGTCGGCAAGTGTTTATATATTGTTTCAGTCTCTTTCCTTAGCAACCCTGCAATCCTTTTATCATAGATTATTAATCAGCTTACATTGTATTTAAAATTTAAAGTCGACTTCAACATCAATCATGTTATAGTTATGCTTTGACAACGCACGGTCGTTGATGCGGGCATACTCCACATTAATTTGAAGGTTCTTGTGGAAAAGATAATCTGCTCCAACCTCATACTGGGTACGAGCCCTATCCCACTCTGCACTTGGACGGTACAAGTCGTAGCGTGCTTTCACATGTAATTTCTTCTGAATGACAGGTGCTATAACTAATCCATAGAAGCCATCTGCCTTATTCCCCAAGGTAGTATTCACATTGCAATTCGTAAAATTGG
This sequence comes from Prevotella sp. HMSC077E09, assembly GCF_001814685.1. Taxonomy (NCBI): domain Bacteria; kingdom Pseudomonadati; phylum Bacteroidota; class Bacteroidia; order Bacteroidales; family Prevotellaceae; genus Prevotella; species Prevotella sp. HMSC077E09. The sequence continues at coordinate 140,194 of NZ_KV817582.1, forward strand.
GATCCTGTGCGTTCGTATTAGTGATGGATTTAGCAAATGCATATCCCGTTGAATGAACATATTCAGAGCGCAAAGTCCAATCATTAAATTTGTATTCGCCACTGACAGCATAGCGATGTTTAGGCAAAGAACGAACCTTTCCAGTGTGTGTTACACCTGCATCATCCGTCCAATTCCCCTTACGGGCCACTGAACCTTCCCAGCCAAAGACACCTAATCGCAGACCGTCTACGGGCATTACCCAAATGCCACCAATGATATCCTTGCGCTGGTCAACATCTTTTGTATTGATACCTTGGCCGTTAAACACCCCTATTTGGTAGTGTAAAAGGTTGCGCCCCGCTGCATTCTTGAGGAAATCACCTTGGATTTGGAGACCTATATCGCGGCCGTTGCTGGGCTGTTCACCGCTTCTGTCACTGAAACCGGCCAGTTTCGATGTGATTTGTCCCACGCACATAAATCCCTGGTCAATGGGATGAATGGGATTTTCAAACGTGAATGGTCGCTTAAATTGGCCTAACTTCACCTTGAAATAATCATATTTCTGCCACTCCACAAATAGGTCTACAAGACGTGGACTGCTTCCCAATGTCGATGTGTTTCCATTGAATTGGGCCTGAGCCTTCCAATAAAAATCATTTAAGATACGTCCGTCTAAAGACAAACGGAACAATCGCAGATTAAATGAATTGCCTTTGCTTCCCTCTTGATCAGTATATTGATACTGGGTCATTCCATAGCCTGAGAGTTTAATGTTGCTGAACCATTCTTTCTTCTGTGCACTACCTGACAGTGTGACAAGCACGAGCAATGCAACGCATAAGCCTTTTCTCACCATAATTCATGAATTAGAAAATTAATATTTTTGTTATCTTCTTTCCAGCAGAACCACATTTTCAACATGTGGCGTATGAGGGAACATATCAACCGGTTGCACAGCTGTCACCTTGTAATCTGCATCCATCAATTGCAGGTCTCGCGCCTGAGTTGCAGGGTTACAGCTTACATAGACCACACGCTTTGGTGCAGCATTCAGAATAACCTGAACGACATCAGGGTGCATCCCTGCACGTGGAGGATCGGTAATGATGACATCCGGACGCCCATGTTCATGGATAAAGTCGTCTGTAAGGATGTTTTTCATGTCGCCGGCATAAAACAAAGTGTTGTCTATGCCATTGACCTTGCTGTTTTCCTTAGCATCTTCGATAGCCTCCGGCACATATTCTATACCAATTACTTGCTTGGCCTGATGAGCCACAAAGTTAGCAATTGTTCCCGTTCCCGTATATAAATCATAGACTAATTCCTTTCCTGTGAGTGCAGCAAAGGCCCGGGCTACACTGTAAAGATGATAAGCTTGTTCGGTATTTGTCTGATAGAAACTCTTCGGCCCAACCTTGAATTTCAGGTCTTCCATAGTCTCATAGATGAAATCTGTACCCTTGAAAGTCGTCAGTTCCAAGTCACCGAAAGTGTCATTACCCTTTTGATTGTCCACATAAATCAGGCTGGTAATTTGCGGGAAAGCATCTGCAATGTGCTGAAGCAGTGCCATTGCTTTCTCTTCGTCGCCCTCTTCATCATAGTGGAACTGCACCAACAGCATGAATTCCCCTGTGTTTGAATTGCGCATCATTAAGTCGCGCAGCAATCCATGTTGTGCTCTGATATCATAAAATGCAAGGTCTTGTTCCTTTGCATAACGATTTATCTCATTTCTAATCTGGTTATGGAGATCGTCCATCAACCAGCATTTCTCAATAGGATATATCTTATCAAATGCTCCCGTGATATGGAAACCAATGGCACTCTCGTTCAAATTACCCTCTGTTCCCTCCTCACGAGGTGGCATAGCAGCAATTTCGTCCTTGGTATACCAACGTTTATTTGCACAGCCAAACTCTAATTTGTTACGATATTCCTTTGTTTTTACGCTTCCCATAATGGGATTAAACTCTGGAAGTGCTATCTTGCCAATGCGCGTCAGTTGGTCGTAGACTTGCTGTTGCTTGGCTTTCAACTGCTCCTCATAGGGCAGATTTTGCCACTTGCAGCCACCACATATACCGAAATGTGCACACATCGGAGTCTCGCGTACCTTACTGTATTCAATCACTTTTACGACTTTTCCCTCCATAAAACTGTGTTTCTTTCTGGTAATCTGCACATCAACGATGTCACCAGGAACACAGAACGGAACAAAGACTACTTTGTCCTCGTGATGAAAAAGACTTTTCCCTTCAGCTGCAACAGCCTCTATAGTAACGTTTTCTAAAATTGGGTATGGCTTATGTTTCCTTGTCATTATTCTTGTTTGCTTATGTGCAAAATTAATAAATTAATCTCAAAATCCTATAATAAAGGTATATTTTATTTTCCATGATACAGCAAGTTTACATTCAACCCTCCCCTATTTAATGTACACATCAACATTCAAAAAGCAGTTCTTCTCATCTTATCTAAATGGTGATTATCTATATTTTATATTTTACTGATTGTCAGACAGTTATTCCATAAAATAGGAATGACAGAACAAAATGATGCAAATGACGCTGTAACTTGCGTCATATTGCACGCTAAGATAATTCTTAAAATACAACTTGTTGAAAATAAAGAAGTTACCTTGTTAGTAGAACTAAACTGGTAACGATTTAGAAACGAGCGAGTTACTTGGTTTCGCTGTTTTCTGCCTAACAAAGAACGCTTGTTAT